>CALCEK010000058.1 GCA_937900125.1 uncultured Treponema sp.
ATACGAGATAAGCTAGTGACTGGAGTTCAGACGTGTGCTCTTCCGATCTTCCAGCAATTAGAAAATGCAACCACTTCAATGATGTTTTTGCTCCTTGCAGAAGACGTGTACCTTGATTTGATTGGCGATAATACATTAGAAATAGATTTTCGGCGGCAGATTGCGCTTTCGCTTGTACTATTATGGGAACACAGGGTTGACCAAAATATTGAAGACATTTCTCCTATGCTCAAGGCCGTGTGGACGGCGCGGCGAACGCTTGCTCCTGCATTTGGTACTATGGTTGGCACGAGTGAGTTGTTGCTCATGTCTATAGAAATGGATGAATCGTGGGCGCAATTCATTAGGCAAAAAATGGGCGACCCTGATGTATCGCAGGCAATGGAAGAATTTTTGTTTGGGTTGTCTCACGAACAGGTGACACATCTGCGTGAAATTTTGCGCGATAAGGGCGTAAAGGCTATTGGTCGCGATGAAGTAAGTTCGTTCTTAGGCGAACGTGTTAAGACAGACATCAGCTTAGACTACCGTGACTTTTATCTGTTGTACACGGTTCGTCGTGACAATGCCCGTGCGCGCCAAAGACTTAATTTGCCTGGTCCTAAAAAGACACTCGAAGACCATTTCATTGGCTTTATTATGCGTTTGAACAAAGAAAAACAGGTTCGCGATGCAGCAGCAGGAATTTAACTTGACAAAATTGAAACTCTGCTGTAATATATATTCCACGCAACGGTATTCCGGCAAAAGGAGGTGAATAATAGTATGGCAACAATCGTAGTTGAAGACTCCGAAAACCTTGAAAAAGCAATTAAGCGCTTTAAGCGCATGGTTGAGCGTGAAGGTATTATCCGTGAGTTCAAAAAGCGCGAGTATTACGAAAAGCCTTCTACCATCCTTAACCGTAAGAATAAGGCATTGCAGCGTAAGCTGATGAAGAAGACTCGTAAGTCACACGATAGTCGTTCTTCTTACTAAACGTACATTTTGCGGAGGTATGTGCCTCCGTGTTTATTTGCCAACTTAGCTCACCTGGTAGAGCAGCTCCCTCGTAAAGAGCAGGTAATCGGTTCAAGTCCGGTAGTTGGCTATTCATTTTCGCTTAAATTTATGTTTCCGCTATATCCTGCCCATTCGTTAAATAATTGCTCTGATTCATTATAAGTTTTTCTTAGGGAATGTTTTTTTACATATTGTGTGCGTTCATTTCTTGGCACTTCACGTTCAATTTCACTTTCAAATTCGGGGAGGCGCATTCTTTGTTCTTGTATATTCACACAAGTCCAATACGGAGAATCATGAACTGACTTGCGACCTTCCACAAATTCATCATAAGTGATTTCATTTACGGAAAGAACTGCGTCTTTTCTGTCATGCTTTACACGAGGAAACTTTCTAGCCGCTTTAGCGGCATCTCGACCATTTTCAGCACTGATGTAAATTGTTCCCTTGTAATAATTATTTTTTCCAACATGACCGCATTTTACACAAATCTCATAATATTTCATATTATCCCCACGCTACCATTTTAACTCCCCTACCTTCACAAAACTTTTTATCAAAGTAGGCTTCTTACTCACCATAAATTTTCATTAGACCCATTCAGAAAACACATTTTTGAATAGGTCTTTTTGAACAAAATGCAAAATTCTCTACATTTTTGCGCTTGCTTCTTTTATGGTAAAATACATATCAACGATTCGTTTCATATCCATTATATTTGCAACAACTATGTGGTCATCGTAAATTTCAATTTTTTTCTTTCCGCTGAACTTATCAAGTTCATCGCGGGCATCGTCTGTTGAAATACCAGCCCAATGCGCCACATCAGAAAGAGTAAGATAAAATGTTCGCTTTACGTTATCCGCTGTAGCAAGGGGGTCAAGCGGTGTCATTTCGTTGTACATCAAAAATACATCGGCAATTCTTGCTTGCAAATCTGAAATTGTAAGCGTTCTAAAACGCCGCGACTGGTCATAAATCCGCTTACAAAATCCCTTTAGGAGCATAAGTGCCATTTGCGGATTCCCTGTAATCAAAACATTGAAATTATCTTTATTAAATTCCAAACATTTTACTTTTCCACGTGCAAGACAAGTGCAACTTCTTGGAGAATTGTCCAAAATCGCCATTTCGCCAAAAAAATCACCCGCAGACAAAATGTCAAGGTTTCGTATAGAACCTTTTACGCATTTTTCAAGATAAACTTCTCCGTCTTGAATGATAAAGAAACTTTCGCCAGGCTCAAATTCACTTATAATAACGCTTCCATCCTCGTATTCATGAGAAAAACGTTCAAAAACTGGCAAAGAAAACTGTTTTAATGCACTTACATTTGAGTTTTTTGCTCCAGTGTCCTGTTTTTCGTCATCATATATGCGTGTAGAAGTTGTTTTTTGCCTTTTAGCATTTGCAAGCAATTGAGAAACTGTAGCCTTATTTGAAGAATTTGGATAACGATTCAAAATACGCTCGCAAATGTCAGCACAAGCCTTAAACTGTTCTTCTTCAAAAAAAGCTTTTGCAACCATAAGCATTCCAAGCTCCGAAGGAAGAAGTGAAGCTTCGTTTTTAAGAAGTTTTTCAGTTTTTAAATGAATATCTCTTAACGAACGGCTAAAGACCTTTAGCATTTTCAAAATGACATCTTTATTTTTGCCAAAAATGGTTTCAAACTCCGTAGGTGTCATCCAGACAGCTTGAGCTTCGGTAGTTGCAATAGCTGTTTCCATTCTAGGCATACGAGCAAGTCCACTTTTTACACCAAAAAATTCGCCAGCAGTTAATTTTTCATCAACTAAAGCTCCTGTTTCCAAAGATTTTTGTTTAAGCGTTATCTCTCCAGATTGCAAAATAAAAATTCGGTCATCCTTGTCGCCCTCAAAAAAAACGATAGAGCCTTTTGAGTAATACAATACTTTTGGCATAACAAGTACACTCCTTAAAAAAACGAATTAAACTTTGTGAAAAACTTTTGTTCAAAATAAACTACCAGAAAATGCAATTTTAAAAGTGCAATTTACATTAGTTTATCTAATGCGAAAACAAAATTTTTCACCAGCCTTTTATGAATAATTATATCACAAAAAAAAAAAATATGCTATTATCCAAACAATTATGATTGATTTGCATACACATTCAACAGCGTCAGATGGAACATATTCTCCGCGCGAATTAGTTCAACTTGCTTACAAAAAAGGAATTTCGGTGTTAGCATTAACCGACCACGATACAACTGACGGGCTTATTGAGGCACAAAATGAGTGTAAAGAGGCAGGAATTATTTTTGTTCCTGGAATTGAAATCAGCATTGAGTGGGCAACGGGAGAATTTCACCTTTTGGGCTTGGGACTTACACACAAAAATGAAGAATTATGCCGAATAATTGATTTTTTAAAAAACGAAAGAATCAATCGGAACAAAAAAATGGTTGAAAAACTCCGCGAACAAAAAATCGACATTACTTACGAAGAACTTTGTGAAAAATTTCACACAAAAAATATTGGACGACCACATTTTGCGCAAGTTTTGCAGGAAAAAGGAATTGTAAAAAATAGGCAACAAGCATTTGACCGTTTTTTTGCAAATGGAAGACCTTGTTTTGTTGACCGAACAGGTGCGGATTTAAAAGAAGCCGTAGTTGCCATAAAAAAAAGCGGCGGCCTTCCCGTTCAAGCGCACCCGCTTTCTATGTATGTTTCTTGGGGAAAAATGGCCGACACCATAAGCGGAATTAAAGAGGCAGGCGTTGTAGGTTTAGAAGCTTGGCATCCTGGCGCAAGAGTGAGCGAGGCGGAACGCTTAGAAGAGCTTGCACATTCTCTAGGAATGATTGCCACTGGGGGAAGCGATTTTCATGGCGAAAAAGTGAGAGCCGACAGAAAATTGGGTTTTGCTTCGGGAAAACGAAAAATTCGGGACAAACATTGGTCGGAGGAACTTTTGCCCGCTTTACAAAAAATTCAAGGCGAAAAGCTTATTCCTTTTGAGTAAGAGCCTGGCTAAAGAAGCTCGGTTTGCCACGCAAACACTAGATTTTTCGGGGTGGGCAAAGCCCTGCACTCCCTCAAAATGACAGATTTTACTAAACAAACTCTTAATATTTTCTTAAAAATGTATGACCAAAAGTCCAGCAATAACTAAAAGGTTTTGAGAAAGCCGTAAAAGCCAATAAAGGCTGCCTTGCAAAGAAGAAGGAAATGTAGAAAAAGCGATAATTGTTGCGGAAAAAATCCAGACGAGGAGCGTAATTGTGAGCAAAATCCAGTCAAACGCACCTCTTTTGCAAAAAAAGCGAATAAACAAAATCGCGCCGCAAAGCAAAATTATAACTGCCAAAATAATTCGCACAATATTTGCCGCATCTCCTAAGCGCACGTAAGAAAGAGCTGTAGAAATTTCTTTTGCTGCTTCTGAACCGCCAACTCCTAAAAGACAAAGCCCTGTAACTATAAAATAGAAAGAAAGTGCAAATCGAGTAAGAATCACACCAAAAGTTCGTTTTTCATTAGACATTTTAAACCTCAAATTTTTATGTTGCGAATTATAGCAGCTAAAAATGCAAATATGGCAACCAAAATTGAAAATTCCCCGCTATACGACCTTACGATTTGCATATCGCGAAACAACAAAATCACACTTTCACAAAAAGAAAAAATCCCGCAAAATGTAATGCAAAGCCACTCAACATCGCGACTTTTGTACCACACACAAATGCTTGCAACAACTACCAACGTGCCAAATGCCAAGCGCAAAATGTAAAGTAAAATCAGCGAATGTGCCATATTTATTTTTCGGCAGAAGAAAATGGGTTTTTTATAAGTTTTTTAAATACACTGATTTCTGCACCGCAGGGAACAATGCTCGGTTCTGAATAGCAGGGATTTACAACTATACAACAGTCTAGGCAATGTTGTACAAATGATTTCCAATCGGATTCGCAAACAATGTTTTCTTTTGGATAAAGATACGGACCTTTTCTAATCCAATAATCTTTTATGATTTTATCGAAAACAAACCAATCTTTTTCTTTTCTGACAAGAATTGCATTTTTTAAATCATACAGTGAGCGACAAAAAGCAGCTTCTAAAGCGGGGGGAACAAAAGTTGTTTGTCCCAAAAAGGAAGAATTGTTTTTTAATTCATCTGATTTGTGAAGTAAAAAGCAAAAAGGAGTTCCCCAAGCAAGTGGCGGTTCTAAAATTAGCGCGGATTTCATTTTAAGGTTATTATAAGGAATCCATGGTTTCCAAACAACAAAATTGTTAGGAAAAAAAGTATTTGCAAGTTTTAGCGCGATTTCTTTTGAAAGAAAAACGTCAACAAAAAAATCATCATTGAGTAAATCAGAAATTGCCTTTTTTAACCTATACAAATATATTGTATTAAAAGAGCCAGTTAATCCGCGTGAAAGTACATTTTTAAAATCACTAAACGCTTGTGAGCCACCCCAGCCCAAAATCGCCCTGCCACCTTCCAAATATAAATCGGTAAGCCTAATTCCGCTTTCTGTATACAAAAAACAACCGCGAGCGCGTTTTATTTTTCCGTAGCGTTTTGAAATTTCGCTTTGCAAAAAAGCTATTTCTTCCATTTTACTTCCTATCTGCCCTCAAAAAAATCGGCAATGCTTTTTACAAGTTGCTCAGAAGGCATATTTTTTAAAAGATATTTTTCGGGCTTAACGGCAAGCACTTTCATCACAGTTTCTTTATCGTCTTTAGCTGTTAAAAAAATCACAGGAATCGATGCGGTTCGCTCTTCGCTCTTTAACATTTCAAAAACTTGTAAGCCAGAAACCACAGGCATTTCGTAATCGAGCAAAATCAAAACAACTGGGCGTTTTGCAAGAAAAGAAATTGCGTTTACCCCAGAAGTTACCATAAAAACATCATAATCCCGCGAAAGTAGATTTTTCATTCCCCGCAAAATGACGCTATCATCATCAACGACCAAAATTGAACGTTTAGATGTTGAAATAGTCTGAAAAAGTGAGTTTAATTTAGTAACAATGTCTTTTGTGTTTACAGGAGTTACAAAAGTGCCAGAAATAAGGAAATGTGGAAAATTATCTTTAACTGCCGAAATAGTATTTTGTGTGCCTAGAAAAAAAATCTTTTGCCGAGTTTCGCCTTCACTTAGCCGAATTTTTAAATATGTAAGCAAAATCAAAAATTGTCCAAATTCACCATCCAAATTGATTATCAATATATCGGGCAATTCTGAAAATTCACTTAATTCTTCTGGATTCGGATGCGCATATGACACTTTAAAATTATTTTCAGAAAACGTATTCATCATCGCCTTAGCTAAAAAACTTTCAGATTCGCTTATGTACAAAATGTGTCTTTCCATTAAGTTCCCCCGTTTTTTCGAGATTTTTGCTATTTTATAATAAATTTAGCAAAGTGTCATGGTCTACTGCACTTTCAGCCGCTTTTATGCGGTCAAAACGCTCTTGCTCTTCTTTTGGAATTTGGTACAATTCTAGCATTTCTAGTATGCTGTCTGCGGTATCAAAGTCAAAGACTTCAACGCAATTTTTTAATTCTTGTAACGTTTTAAGATAATCTTCAAGTTTGAGGGGCGATTTTTCTTGCGCCTTTTTTTGTGGAAGAAGAGGTTTTAACTTTTTAAGATAACTTTTATATAAATCAAGCAAAGCTGGTGTTTTTAATTGGATTTCGTTGACATTTTTCGCGTCCCCACAAGATTCAAGGTATTCAGCTAAAGAAGAAAGTTCTATTGCCCCAATCATCCGCGAAGAGCTTTTTAGCGCGTGAACTAAAATTGTGTAATTTGAAAAATCGCCATTTTTGCAAAAATCAGCAATTTGTTGCGCTTTCTTTTCAATTGCATTGTAATAATCTAAAACGACTTTTTTGTACAAATCTTCGCCACCGCAATTTAAAAGCCCCACATTCAAATCAATTCCTTCTATATTATAGTTGATTTTTTGTGCTTCCGATTTTTCCAGAACTTTTTCTTCCACAATGCTAACTAATTCTTTTGGCAAAAATTTTACAAGAGTTTCTTCTAACTTTGCACTATCGATTGGTTTTGTAAGATAGCCCTGAAAACCTTCCGCCATATACATTTCTTTTGCCCCAGAAATTGCATTTGCAGTGAGTGCGATACACGGAGTTTTTGCATTTGGGCAGTCTGTCATTTTTTTTAGCTCGCGGAATGTTTCAATTCCGTCTAAATCGGGCATTCTGTGGTCGAGGAAAATTACATCGTAATGCGTTTTTGCCATTTTGTTTAAAGCTTCGCGCCCACTGTTTGCCGTTTCTATTTGGATTTTCGTTTCTTTTAAAAGTCCGCAAATGACCGTAAGATTAAGCGGGGTATCGTCTACAACTAGGATTTTTGCGTCTGGCGCGTGGAATTTTTCTTTGTACTGATGTTGCGCACTTGCACCAACATTTGTATAGTTTCCAATTTTTTCCCAATCTAAAACGAGCTGTTCAATCGTAAAGAAAAAAGTTGAACCTTTGCCGTAAACACTTTGAACTTCTAGGCGACTTCCCATTAGGGCTAAAAGTTGCTGTACTATATTTAAGCCAAGCCCTGTTCCTTCTATAGTGCGGTTGCGTTTTTCTTCGATTCTTTCAAATGCGGTAAAAAGTTTTGGGATGTCCTCCTCTTTTATGCCGATTCCTGTGTCTGTTACGGAAAAAGTAAGCAAAATTGAGTTTTCTGTTTTTTTGGAAAAACTAACAGTGAGCGAAACTGAACCAACTTTTGTATACTTTGCAGCGTTTGTTAGAATGTTCAAAACGCACTGTTTTATACGGATTTCATCCCCGCGCAAAAGATGCGGAACTGCTGGGTCAACATTTACATTCAGTTTAAGATTTTTTTCAGAAACTCGCGGCTGAATCATATTCACAAGGTCTGTTATAACAGATTTTAAATCGTATTCAACGGGAATAATTTCCATTTTGCCCGCTTCGATTTTGGAAAAATCCAAAATGTCATTTATAAGCGACAAAAGGCTTTTTCCAGAGGAC
>CALCEK010000059.1 GCA_937900125.1 uncultured Treponema sp.
GAAGAAATTCGATAAACTTAACAAAGAATTTAACGTATATAGTACCAACGCTAACATGCACGGTAATGTTACTGGACCAATTAATGGTAATATTGGTAACTTTATCTATGTTTTAACCGCAGTTATGGGTTGTTTAATACTAGCTGTTCCTCTTAAAAATTTATCTTTTTTGCAAGAAATACCGCCGTCAATCACCAGATTTGTGCCTGTAACAAAACTTGCCGCATCGCTCAAAAGATAGATGATTGCCCAAGCGACCTCTTCGGCTCGTCCGTGCCGCCTCATCGGGTAACCGCGCGCATTTTCGGCAAGTTGTTCCGCCGTAATTGCGCTGTCGGCAAGAATCGCGGTTTCTATCATTCCAGGACAGACGCAATTCACGCGGATTCCTTTAGGAGCAAGGTCTAGGCACGCAGATTTTACGAATCCGCTCAAGCCCGCCTTGCTCGCAGCGTAAATGCTTTCCGCAAGTTCGCCACCCATAACGCCGTTTATGGAACTCGTGAACACCGCCGAAGAAGGTCGGTCAAGGATTTTTTTCTTTACGAGCGCGGAAAAAAGCAAAATCGGAGATTCAAGGTTAGTCGGGAAAATCTCCGCCATCTTTTTGCGGTTGACGAATTGCACGGGAAGCGGGCGCGAAATCCCTGCGTTCAGCACTGCGCCGCTGAGTTTTTCCGCACTCACCGCTTCAAGAACCGCGCTAATGCCTTCATCGCTCGATAAATCCGCCGTGAACATTGCGTGTCCGCTGCCCAAAAGGCTTGAAAATGTCTCTCCGAGCCGCTCCTTGTTTCGCGCCGTGATTATGAGCCGCGCTCCCATTTTTGCGCACTCTAATGCCGCAGCCCGCCCGATTCCGCTAGACGCGCCAGTTATCAAAATTGTTTTTCCTTCGAGCGAAAACGGATTGTTCTCTTGTTTCTCTTCCATAAAATCTCCTTTTAATTTACAAGGAATATCTAAGATTGAAGCCGTCCTAAAACCAAAACGCTTAAAAACCTGTCATCTACTGCTAAAAATTAAAATAGATGAACGGATTGTAGCCGCCACCGACCGCGTAGCAAATGCAGAGCGCAAAAAGAAGCGCGTACAAAACCGTTTTAGCCGCCGTACAGACTTTTTCTGCGCGGGATGATTTTGCGCTGAGTTTTGCAAAGAACATTTCCGCCACAGGAAAGCAAAACACAAAACCGATGAGCAAAAACGCCTTGTACTGACCAAGAAAATACAGCGCGGTGGCATCTAGGAGCGCGTTGTGCGACAAATGGAACATATCGGCATAGTAAGAAAGGGCGGAGGAAAACGAGGCGGATTGAAACATCGTATCAATAAGCATTTTCAAAAACCAAAACCGCACAACGCGAAAGACCGCACCCCCTGCCGAATGCTTGGATTTTTTGGAGAACAGCGTTTCTGCAACAATGAAGACGAAGTTCATCATTCCCCATGCAACAAAATTCCAGTTTGCGCCATGCCATATTCCCGTAGCAACCCAAACGACAAAAATAGAGGCGATGTATTCTGCTTTGAGCGCGTTTTTGCCGCCGATTTTGCCCTTTAGCGATTTTCGCACTTTTTTTCCAAGCGTTTCTGACACGGGCGTAAAAAGATAGTCCGTGAACCATTGCCCGAGCGAAATATGCCACCGCCGCCAGTATTCGCCGATTGACTGCGACAGATACGGATAGTTGAAGTTTTCCAAAAACTCAAAGCCGAACATTTTTCCCAAGCCGATTGCCATATCGCTGTAGCCCGAAAAATCAAAGTAAATCTGAAGCATAAATGAAAACACGCCCAACCAAGCAAAAAGCACGGAGCAGTTTCCCTCGCGGCTTGCATTGAACGCCTGAAACACAATGGGCGCGACGGTGTTTGCAATGAGCAGTTTTTTTGAAAGCCCGATGATAAACCGCCGCACTCCCTCTGCAAATTTTTTTGCGCTGTGTTCCCTAAAAAGAAGCTGGCGCGAGATTGTGCCGTAGCGGACGATTGGTCCTGCAATTAACTGCGGAAAAAACGCGATGTAAAGCCCAGCGTCAAGGATATTGTGCTGCGCCTTTTCGCTTCCGCGATACACGTCGATGACGTAAGAAAGCGATTGGAACGTATAAAACGAAATGCCGATTGGAAGCGCGAGGTGAGAAAACGGAGTGTCGGTTTTGCCCAACATATCGCGCAAAATCCACGAAAGATATTTAAAGACAAACAGCACACCGAGATTATAGACGCAAGAAAGAGCGACGATGAGCCTTCCGCGCGGTGATTTAGGACATTTTTCGGCTAAGAGCGCAAGAAAAAAGTTCACCGCAATTGAGGCTATCATCAGCACAATGTACACAGGCTCGCCCCACGCATAAAAGCCGAGCGAAACGGCAAGAAGCCAAAGATTCTTCGCCCGAATCGATTTTGCAAGCGGGCTGTAATATACGGCAAGCGTCATCGGCAAAAACAAAAACAAAAAGACCGCATTAGAAAATACCATTTTTTCTCTCCGTTATCTAAAATCATAACTGCTGTGCTTTTGCGCCGCAGATTCCGTTGTCTGATAGCCCGTCGTGGAATAGGCAAGAATGACAAGCGAGGGATTTTTTTTCTTGATGAACGTTTCAAGACTGCCCGTAAAATGCCGCAAATCAATCGCGTAGAAGTTTTCAAAGGCTTGTGTCAAAAACGGAATCTGCACATCAGCAAACGAATGATGAATGAGTAGAACGCTAGTGCCGTCGCTTTTTTTGTTATTGTGAGAAATAATCAGCGCACAGTCTTGATTGTTCATGTAAAGCGCGTATTCATTTCGGGCGTAGACGTTCGGAATGTTGAAAACGTCCATAAAATAAAACACGTCTGGAATCGTCCCCGTCTTAGTTTTGCCTGTCGCGGACGAAAACATCGTAATGTCGCTCTCGTATTTCGGGGTAATCAACTCAAAATCTTCTTTCGGCGCGTAAACTTCGGTTACTTTCTTTCCGAGACTGCCCAAAAATTGATTTTTATACACTTTGATGTCGTAATTCGCAAGGTCAAAAATCCCCGTATTGATACTGTAGCCATAATGCACGTTGAGATAATCGCAGAGAATTGCGTTTGCCCAAAGCCCCGAACGCGGCTGCCAGTGATGGTCGGTTTTAAGGAAGATGTCTTTGTAGTCGATACCGTGTTCCGCGATGTAGTCGTCGAGGTCAAGGATTTCCAAGCCGCCCTCACGAAGTCCAGCGTTCACGGTAGCGCGATTTTCCACATACGCATTTTTGTAGCCAATACAATCGCAGAACTTTGACGGATTTTCAAAAACAAAGAAATTTTTAAAATTTCAATATATCATAAAAAATGTTTAAAATGAGATAATCCAGCAAGCAAAAAACGAAAGGTGTTAGTAATATGGGAAGAATTATTGCAATTGCGAATCAAAAGGGTGGCGTCGGCAAGACGACTACATCTATAAATTTATCAGCAGCTTTGGCTATGAAGGGGAAAAAAGTTCTCGTAATTGATACAGACCCACAGGGAAATACCCCCAGCGGATTCGGCGTTG
>CALCEK010000060.1 GCA_937900125.1 uncultured Treponema sp.
CGACCACCGAGATCTACACTCTTTCCCTACACGACGCTCTTCCGATCTTGTTGAACAATTATGCCTTTCTATCTTGGCAGAAGACCCTCAAAATAAATTTGCAATGAGAAAGCTCGCTGAATATTACAAAAATAACAATAACGATAAAGTTTGGGAGCTTTTTGAACAAATTGTAAAAATCGATTTGGAAGAAGCAGACATTGCAAAACTTCTTGCCGAACGTTATGAAAAACAAAACAACAAAGAAGAAGCAATCAAATATTACAAAAAAGCTTTGCAAC
Source organism: uncultured Treponema sp. (assembly GCA_937900125.1). Classification (GTDB taxonomy): domain Bacteria; phylum Spirochaetota; class Spirochaetia; order Treponematales; family Treponemataceae; genus Treponema_D. The sequence goes on from CALCEK010000060.1 coordinate 282, forward strand.
GCTTTGAAGGAGCAAGAAATGGTATACAGGTTCAAGAAATTTGGAACAAATTGGTAGAATTGATTCCTGATAAACTTGAATTTTTCTTGCAGGAACAAAGAAAAATCGCTAAAACAATCAGCGAAGACAAATCCGCTGAATTAATGAAAAAAGTCTATACTTATTATAAAGACACGGCAAATTGGCAAGTTGCAATTTCAATTTTAAAGTTAATTTTAAGCATTGACAAAAAAGATAGTGCTTGCCGTGCGGAATTAGTAGAATGTTACCGCGCCTATTACGCTGACCACACCCATGTTGAAGAATACATACAATCTTCAAATCTTGAAAAATCATTCCGTGATGTAGATGAAGCAATAAACGATTTTGAAAAACATATTGCCTTTGACGCAAAAAGTTACGTTTTCCATAGGTCATGGGGTGTTGGCATTATCCGCAAAGTTGAAGGCGACAAATTAGACATTTTCTTTGGGAAAAAAATCGGCTCAAAAGGAATGACGCTCAAAATGGCGGTTTCAGCTTTAGAGCCACTTCCAAAAGAACATATTTGGGTAAAACGCGCTACAACAAATCGAGAAGAACTCACCAAATGGGTAAAATCAGATATTCCAGGAACTTTAAAAACAATTATTAAAAGTTTTAACAATAATTGTGACGATAAAAGAATCAAAGCCGAATTAGTAGATTCCAAAATACTTACTCAAGGCGAATGGACAAGTTGGCATTCAAAAGCGCAAAAAATCCTTGAAACAGACCCAAGTTTTGGTGTAAACCCAAATGATATAAATATGTATAGCGTTCTTGACCACCCTCTTACATTAGAAGAACGCTTGAGCAATGAATTCTCTGCGGAAAAACAATTTTTCCCACGGATTGCAATTTTAATGCGCTACGTAAATGATGAAAACACTGACAAAAATGATGAAGCGTTTGCGGATATGTTTAAGTATTTTGCAGACCACTTAAAATCAATCAACAAAGTTGATGAACAAATTGTCGCGTCTTTCCTTGTTACGCAAGAAATTTCTAAGCGGTTACCTGGAACATTTGCATTTCCTGCAACATTCACTTTTAAGGCTATGTATGATGAAATTCCGAATCCCCGCAAAATGTATGTTGACCTTAAAGAAAGTTTCTTAAAAGAGGCTTTTCTCTTTAACATAAAACAACTTCCCGATTGGGACACTCAATTTATAGAATTATTCCCAACAGTTCTTAAAAAAGACTTAATTTTGCTTTTACTTTCTAATGGAAAGGAAGAAAAGGTTGAACGGCTTGTTCACGATAGTTTTGAAGAATATCGCACAAATCGTGATGCGGTAATTTATTTGTTTAAGGAATGTAGAAATGAAGAATGGTTTACAAAAGCAGGAATCAGCTATGAAAGACAACTTGTAACCCTTGTAAATATCATTTCTTTGTGCGGGCGTGAAATCGAAAATCACGTGAACACAACTGAAAACAAAAAAACAATCAAAATGGCAACACAACTTTTGTTTGAAGACAAGGTTTCGGGCGAAAAAGTCAACAATATGCTTAATTTTATTCAGAATAGCGATGTTGAAGTTATCACTCGAATGTACACAATGGTAAATGATGTCAAAGATTTAGATAGCGTTTACAAAGGACAGTTGCGCAGTGGCATTTTGAGCAAATATCCTAACTTTAAATTCCAAGAAGCAGAAATTAAGCAAGAAGCTCCAAAGGGACTTATTGTTACGGAAGCAATGCGGGCTGCAAAAGTCGCCGAAGCCGACAGAATTGAAAAAGTTGAACTTCCCGATATTCAGCAGCATTTGAACAGTGCGGTAGAAAAAGGCGACTTAAGCGAAAATGCTGATTATACCGCTTACAAAGAAGAGCGAAGCAAAGCGAACTTGCGCCTTACTAAAATCAAGGAAGAACTTTCTCGCGCGGTCGTTTTTGACCCTTCTACAGTTACAACTTCCATTATTTCGTTTGGAACAACTGTTACCTTACAAAATAATTTAGAAAATCGGGAAGATGTGTTTACCATTTTGGGACCGTGGGAATCTGACGCAGAAAAAGGCATTATTTCTTATCTTTCACCACTTGGTGATAAACTTTTGAATGCTCGCGTTGGAGAAAATCTTCAATTTGAAATTAATGAACGCAAATACGATTTTATTGTAAAATCAATCGTAGCGGCAAAAATCTAATGCTATTTAAAACGGCTTCCATTTTTGGAGGTCGTTTTTTTGTATAAAATGAGTAAAGGAAAACTCTAAAAATTGCAATTTTTAGAGGTAACGGCATCTCGAAAAAAATTATCTAAAACGAGTTTTTCGAGATGCCGTTTAGCGATTTCTGACGGTTGTTCCTATTTCCTCAGAAATTATGGTGTCAACGTCTTTCCACAAATACTGAACCAAATCCGATTTTACATCTGGAAAAATAAATTCATTGCGAATGAGCGAAATTGTGCTTTCGTTCAACTCAAGCGATAAGGCGTTTCGCGAAAGATTATTCCACTTTGAATCAGAAAAAATCGCCATTCCCTTTTCTATTGAACAAAGCACGGAGCTATCCGCATTTGCCGTAAGCCGCACCCCTTTAATTGTACAAATGGAATCGAGCGCGTAAAGGCAAGAGGCATAAGAGGTTGCCTGCGATGTTAAACCCGTATTATTTAATTCAAGCGAAGATTTTTCAACGGTCAACACCGTGCCACTTTCTGTAAAATGCGCCGAAAGTTCGCAATCAGAAAAAATCACTTCAGAATCGCGCACGGTCATAATGCTAGAACGCGCATTTTTCTTTTCAAAAAGCACATTTTTGATTTCAACATCCGCGCCGTTGTTTACAAAAAGATTTGCATTTGGCTCAAAAATGATTTTGTGTCCGTTTCCAACAATTTGGCAATCAGAAGAAATTTCGTATTCCCCATTTGGAATCATCGCATCGCTCAAAAAATGAAGCCGACTGTAAAAATTTGAATTTAGAGCTTTTACGGCAGAGGCAAAATCGGTAAATGGATTTGTGTACGAACCGTCCTGATTTTCCGTTTGGCTAGAATCATTTTTTGCGTCAAAATAATAATTGTATTCGTCTACAATAATTTGATACGTGCTTTTTTCGCTTTTGTTACCCGAAGCGTCAACTGCAAAGGCAGAAATTGTATAAAAAGCCGCAGAATCGGAGGCAGAACGCAAAACAATTGGCACTCCTAAATAGCGGACAAAATCTTTTTCTTCAAAAGTTTCAGTTTTTTCAAATGATTCGGAAGGTTTACTTACAGCGTAAAAAATTGAGCTTTCGTGTTCCGCGCTGATATTTACGGCAACTGTTGACCGCGCAAATGAATTTTCCGCAGTAGAAGTTATTGTTGGCGGAAGCGGAGCTTGTTTGTCCACATTTACGGCAATTTGTAAATCCCCTTGATACACAGAATCAAAATAAACGCCCAAAGATAAAATGCCATTTATTACATCGCCTTTAAAAGTGTCAACTCCGACTTTTTTAAAAAAGATTCCAGAAGAAATCGTGCCAAGAGATGAAGCATTTTGCGCTTTTCCCAACAGATATGGCTTTTCGGCGTGAGATTCTTCAAAAACGCTTACAAAAATTTCTTCTCCCGCTTTAATCACATCAGAAACTAAGCGGGGTTTAGGCGGAATTATAATTTCATAAACGGGATTTCCTTTTTTAAAATCGATATTTTGCCAGCGAACCGTGTGCGGAACAGTCCTATCCAAATGTATAGCTTCTTTTGATGCCGACCAATAAGAATCGTCAATTTGATAAATGAATCTTGAATCTTTGTACAAAAATGTTTCCCAATTTTGCAGATAAAACGGAACGTCGCGTTCATTTTGTGTTTTTGTTTGCGCACTTGAAGTATGCAAAACAAAATGCCATGCCGATTTTCCATCGCTTACTGTGCAGGGAATGTAGCGTTCTAATGAATTGTCTTTGGATAAAGTGATTTTTTCTCCTTTTAAAATGGGAGGGCGGGAATTTGACATAGAATAGGCAAAATCACTCGGAATTGAAAAAGTTGTTCCCGAAACATATTTGCGGATTGGATTTTGCATAATTTGTGAAACAAAGTCTTTTTCTTCCGCAGAACGCGCTGTGTATGGCTCATTGTCTACTGTGTAATCGATTGTAAAATCAGAGCGAGTGCCATCTTTTGACACCGCAGTGATTCTAACGCGCACACTCCCCGACTCTTGTATAACAATGGGTTTTCCATCGTATGCAAAGCCTTGCAAAAGCGGGTCAGAGCCAGAAAGTGAATAATAAAGTTCACTTCCGTCTGACGTGTCTAAAACGAGTGCTTGTAAATTTTTCCACACCCCCGCAGAAGGACTTATTATATCTTGCGCAGAAAATGCGAATGCACTAGAGATGCAAAATATACATAAAAAAGCGCAAAGTCCACATTTAATTTTATTCATTCGCGTTTTTTTGTTCAAAAAGAGGAGCGAGAATTTCGCGCAACTCAGGATGTGGCTTGTAAAAGTTTTCCTCAAGTTCATCGGGAGTAAGACCTACCAACTCGTGACTATTGTAATTTATCCACGGATTTTCGGCTGGATTTTCAATTTCAAATTTTCTGCACCAATAGTCTGGTGTTATCGGTAAAATTTCATTTTTGTATTTGTAAACTTTGTAATCATGAACGACAACTTTTATATTTTCCCTTGGAACGCCTTTTTCGAGCAAAATTCCCACAAGATAATTTAAAGTTCGCCCGCTATCAAAAATGTCATCGACTAACATTATGTTATCGCCCATACGCAAATAATCAGGGGAATACGTCCAACCGTCAATTCGCACCGCATCGTGCTGCTTAACATCTGTATAGCTTCTTGCAACTACAGCGGCATACAATACTGGCTTGTGATTTTTTAGCGCAACTTTATAATATTCACTTATTATGTTTGCCATATACGCGCCACCCCGTAACGATGCGTAAATTACATCGGGTACAAAATGGTCAACTTGATAAATTTTGTGCGCGAGTCTAAGCGCGTTGTTACGAACGGTTTCGTATGGTAAAAATTCTTTCATTTTGCGTCCTCATTAGAAGTATAACTCAAAATTCCCTCTGTAGCAACCTGAGATTCTAGTCCTTTTAATTGTAGAGTTCGCTTAAAACGCACAGAGATTTTTTCACCATCGCTATCAACAATTACCGATTGACTATTTCCTTGTTTTTTAGAAAGGAGCAAATCTGCAAGGCGGTCTTCTATTTCTCGCTGCAAAAGTCTACGCATTGGTCTTGCACCCATTGCTTGTTCGTAGCCATTTTCTACAAGGTAATCACGCGCTTTTTGTTTTACAGTTAATGTGAGTCCTTTTTCTAAAAGTCGATTTTCTAATTCGGCTAATTGAATGTCTAGTATTGCGTTTACTTGTTCTTTGTTTAGTGCTGTAAAAACAATCACATCGTCAATTCGATTAAGAAGTTCTGGCGACATCAATTTTTTTAGTTCTTCCATTGCCCCCGCTTTCATTTCGTCATAAGGCAAAAGTCCCTCGCGGAAAGAAGAAAATCCCAATCGGTTTTCATTTGAAATTTGTCTAGCCCCAGCATTGCTTGTCATTATAATGATTGTATTTCTAAAGCTGACGGTATGCCCCAAATTGTCACTCAACTCGCCTTCTTCTAAAAGTTGCAAAAGCAAATTAAAAACATCGGGATGAGCTTTTTCAATTTCATCGAGCAACACCACAGAATACGGATGCCGCCGCACTTTTTCCGTTAAAATTCCCCCTTCTTCGTAGCCGATGTACCCTGGAGGCGCACCCACTAAGCGAGAAGCCGTGGGTTTTTCCATAAAATCGCTCATATCAACGCGAATAATAGAATCTTCTGTTCCGAAAATGAATTTTGCAACGCTTTTTGCAAGTTGCGTTTTGCCTACACCAGTTGGGCCCAAAAATATAAAGGAGCCGATTGGTCGATGTATAGAAGAAACACCCGCGCGATTTCTGCGCACGGCACTGCTGATTAAACGAACGGCTTCATTCTGCCCAACAACTTCTTTGTGGAGAATTTTTTCCATATCCAAAAGGCGTTCTGTTTCTCCGTCATCAAGTTGCTCGCAAGGAATCCCTGTCATTGTGCTGATTACTTGCCCAATATCTTCTTTTGTTACGTGTGGTCGCTTAGATTTTTCTTTAAAATTCCACATTGAATTTATTTCTTCTAATTTTCGGCGCAATTCAGAAACTTTGTCGCGCACAAGAGCTGCATCTTCGTAATTTTGATTTGCAACTAGAGTTCGTTTTTCTTCAGAAAGCTGTTCAATTTTTTGTTCAAGTTCTTCAATTTCTTTTGGTCGCTTTAAAACGCCAATCTTTTTTGTTGCCCCCGCTTCGTCTAAAAGGTCAATGGCTTTATCGGGCAAAAATCGTTCTGGAATGTAGCGCGTGCTGTATTCTACAATTGAAGAAATCGCATCATCGTCATAAATGACCTTGTGATAATCCTCGTAATATTTTTTTAAGCCGTTTAAGATTTTTTGTGTGTCGCCCGCATTTGGTTCTTCAACTTGAATCATCTGAAAACGCCTAGTAAGTGCGCTGTCTTTTTCTAGGTATTTTCGATATTCTTTTGTTGTTGTCGCGCCAATCATTTGAATTTCTCCACGACTTAAAGCGGGTTTTAGCATATTGCTTGCGTCCATTGAACCTTCAGGACCGCCCGCTCCGATTATAGTGTGCAATTCGTCCACAAACAAAATAATGTCTTTTGACTCGCAAATTTCTTTCATCATTCGCTTCATTCGCTCTTCAAATTCGCCCCGATATTTTGTTCCCGCGATTAAAGCTGCAAGGTCTAAAGAAAGAATACGTTTTTTTTGCAAATCGGGAGGAACATCTCCGCGCGAAATTTTTAAGGCAAGCCCTTCAACAATGGCGGTTTTCCCAACGCCCGGTTCTCCAACTAAAACGGGATTATTTTTTGTTCGCCGACTTAATATTTGAATTGCGCGTAAAATTTCTTGTTCTCTGCCAACAACGGGGTCTAGCTCGCCTGCGCGGGCATCTTGCGTAATGTCGCGGCTGTAGTGCGAAAGGAAAGTTTCGCGTTTTCGCTCATCTTCGCGTTCATAAGAAGAATCCGCTTGATTTGGCAAAATATTTTGTACAACTTTTTCGCCATCATCTAATTTTGCAGAAGATGGAAGTTTTCGTTCAACTTCAACAACGGTTTCTCTTATGCGTTCTATTGAAAGTCCCGCTTTTGCAAAATATCGTTGCGATAAAGAATGATTTTCTTTTATGCAGGCAAGGAGCAAATGTTCTGTTCCAACGTAATCACATTGCAAAAGTGACAATTCTTTTTTTGCCTCTCCCAAAAGCCATTTTAAACGCTCAGAATGGGGCAAATCGTACAAATCAAGGTTTGGAAGCCGTGCGGGCATACTTTGTTCAATGGCTAATTGAAGCGTTAAAACATTGATTTTTAAAACTTTGAGCGTTACATATCCTAATCCATCTGCCGATTTTAAAAGCGAGAGCAAAATGTGTTCTGGTTCAAGTTGTTTGCTTCCAATGGTATACGCTTCATCTGGACCGAGCGCGATTACCAAGCGTTGTGCGCGCGGAGAAAAACCTCGTAACATAAAAACCTCCCCTAAACTAAGACAAGTGCTTCAAAAGCTTCCTGCAAAATAAGAGCTCTAAGACGTTCATTTTTTTTGTAATCATTTGTAATGTCATTTTCAAACTCAAAAGTTCCATTCCGCCAAAAATATTCAAGATGAGCTTCTTGTATTCTGTACAAAAGTGCGTGCAAAAAAGAATCTTCAATTCCCGTCAACAAGCCCATATCAAGTCCCCATTTTATCGTACTGACTAATTCAATAGCTTCGCGGAGCGGAATAAAAAGGCTTGAGCGCGAAAGTGCAACGGCTCTGTAAAGCGCGTTTCGCACCTCTGTAAGATTATTTTTTTTACATTCTTCGCGGGCGGCACGTTCTAAGTCCGCAATTCGCCTTCCTGCAGAAACTACAGAAGCAATTTGGTCTAGCTCGCCACCAGTTTGACTATTTATGGAAGTGATTGTGTAAAATGCGCCTAAAGCCGTTCCTTGTTTTGCCGTTCCATAATGTGCCTCAAAAGAAATTCCCTTTTCTATCATGTCATTTGCAAGTCCGCGGATTCTTGATTGGAACGAAAGCGAAGGCAGGTGAAATTTGAGCGAAAGTTTCATTCCGCTACCTGCATCAAAAACGTCCGAAGTCAAATAGCCAAAATCGTAGCTTGCGGCAAATTGCAATTTTTGTTGAAGTCCCAAATCGATTTCTTTGGAAATTGCAGAAACGTTTTCAAAATTCAAGCCAGAAACAAAAACGTTTAATCGCAAATGGTCGCCATCATTTACAGCACAAGAAACTTTTCCATCTGTGCGCAAAATGATTCCGATTTTTTCATCGTCTTGAAAATCCAAAATTCCACGCTCTTGCAAAACTTTTTTTACAAGTGAATCAAGGTGAGAAACAGAAATCGCCTGAAAAGATTCTGCATCTTTTAAATGATTAAAAGCATCAAAGACAAGCGATTGAATTCTTTGGGATTCTGTTTTGGAAAGTTTTTGCGGAAATGGAAAATTTGCAAGGTTTCGGCGCAACACCATTGTTGTAGCAAGCACCACGTCATCTTCATTTCCGCTAAGTGCGTACCAAGCATCTGGCGAACTAGAAGCGAGATGTTCTGACATTTACGTCTGCCCTCCAGCAAGAGTTTTTTCATCTCCATCAGAAACGGCCGTGTTTTCTAAGGTACGCAAATAATCCCTGTACATTGCGGCTTTTTCGTAATCTTCTGTTGCAACGGCGGCATCTAATTTATTTTGCAACGCAATTCTATCCGATAAAACGGAATGTACTGTGGAAAGTCGTTGCGGCATAGAGCCTGTGTAAGAGCCTTTTACGCCACGGTTTTCTAAGATTTTTTTTATGTCCGCCTTAAAAATGGCATAACATTCAGGGCAGCTAACACGAGACGTTTTTCTGATTTCTCCAAGACTTGTTCCGCAAACTGGGCATAAGCGCGAATTATCGATTCTTACTCTTCGGGCAACTTCAGTTAATTCCCTAAAAATTGCTCCGATTGAAGATTCAATGCTTCGCGGGTCCGGGCTGATTCCTCGCTCTGCGGCACATTCTACGCACATACAGATTTTTCTCTTTTGACCATTGCCACTTAATTGTTCAAAATAAACAACGGCTTCCCTTTGATGACAAAAATCGCACTCCATATAATCCTCATAAACTAAAGTTTTTAGGGCATCGCTAAAAATTGCAATTTTTAGAGGTTTTCTTTACTCTTTTAAGATACCTTACATCTATTATAATCAATTTTATGATTTTCGCAAAGTGTCTAGCGGTTTTTCTCTGCCAGCTTTAACGGACGGAATAACGGAAACCACAAGAGAAAGCAAAAGTGTTCCCCAAACTATTAAAAAAAGTTCCTTAAACGGAAGTGAAATTGGAATATCTTGCAAATAATACGCGGGGTCAAGCAAATGTATTGCAGAAAAGTCGATTTTAGATTTGCTGTTTGAAATTAAATAAACGCTTTTTGCAAAAACATTGATTGTTTTTTCTATAAACTGAAGAATCTGATTTATGTTCACCGCACACAAAATACCGGTTGGTAAACCAAATAAAATTCCCCCGCCCGCACAGGCAGCCCCTGTTAGCAAAAACGCAAAAGAAATTCCCCCAGGAGAAGCTCCCATGCTTTTTAGAATTGCAATTTCCCGTTTTCGTTCCATAACAGCCATTAAAAGTGCCGAACTTATGTTTACAGCCGCAACAAGCACTATTAAAATCATAATTAGCAAAAGTAAAATTTGTGTAGAAGCAAAATTTTCATATTCAGCGGCGTGAATTTCTTTCCAAGTGTAAACCGAAGCTCCTTTTACAACTTCATTTCCAAAATAGCCTAAAATGTCAAGCTGAACGTTATTTTTTACTCGTGCCAATTGCGCTTCAAAAGTGACGGGCGTTGTAAGCCCTAAAACATATTGGGCGGAACTTTGCGGAATAATTTTCCAAGCAGTTTCTAGGGGAATAAAAATCCAAAGCGCGTCTAACTCCTGATACCCGCTAGAAACAATTCCTTCAACGGTAAACTGCGAAGCTTTTGGCACCATCCGCCCGCCCGATGTGGTGTTTACGCTTATAAGGCGCACTTTATCCCCCACATGAACGTCTAAAAGTGAGGCGATTTTTTCTCCTAAAATTGCAGACCGCTCTTCAGGAAAGACCGTTTTTCCTTCAATAACTCGCAAAAGTGATGAAAAACTATGATTTTCCGAAAAAATTTCTTGTGGAACGGCTCTAACTGCGGCTCCTGAGCGGAAACTTTTTCCTGCCGCTAAAACAGTTCCGTCAACCTCCGCCCACACCTTGTCAACCCCGTCAATAGCGTTTAGGCGTTCCGCAAACTTTAAAAATGATTCTTTGTCGGCACTCGGAGAAGATTTTGGCGAAAGCATTACAGAAATGTCTTGTGAAGAAAGCCCTATCATTCTTTCGGTGATTCCTTGAATCATTCCATCGCTTAACACCAAAACGACAACAAGCGGAATAAGGCTTATACCTATACAAATGGCGGCTCCTAAAAGGCTATGCCGAGAAATGCTCGCCTGTGAGTTGGATTTTTTTGGGGGAAACAACATTCGGCTTGCATACAAAAAGGAAGCTTTAAACGTCATTTTTTTCCTCCGCTAAACGCCCCGCTTGTATAAAATAGTGAGTGTCGCCTTTTGCCGCAATGTTCATATCGTGTGTTACCATGATGAGCGTTTTTTTATACTCTTCTGCCATTGAAAAAAGCAAATCTCCAATTAACACCGCATTTGCAGGGTCAAGATTCCCTGTCGGTTCGTCAGCTAAAATCAAATCGGGGTCATTTATAAGACTTCTGGCAACCGCAACACGCTGCCGCTCGCCCCCAGAAAGTTCAGACGGCAAATGATTCATACGATTTTCCATGCCAACATCGCAAAGCAATTTTTTTGCGCGTTCTATTGCGTCCTTTTTTTTTGCCCCCGCCATGTAAGACGGCAAAAATACATTTTCTAAAGCCGTAAAATCTTTTAAAAGATGATGAAATTGAAAAACTAAACCCAAAAAATTTTTTCTGTAATCGGTGAGTTCTTCTTCGGAGAGATTTTGAATCATTTTTCCGTCAACACAAACTGTGCCACCCGTAGCCGAATCTAAACCGCCAATTATATTCAGTAAAGTCGATTTTCCCGAGCCACTTTTTCCAACAATCACGCATTTTGCGCCACGCGGAATTTCCATGCTTAGGTCTTTTAAAACCGTTAGCGTTTCTCCAGTGCTGTGATAAGTTTTTTCAAGATTTTTTATGCTGACAATAATGTCATTTTTGTCATTCATCGCGCAGAACCTCCGCAATAGTACATTTTACGCTTTTCAAACTTGCAAGAAAAGATGCCACAAGCGAAGAAGCTATTCCAAAAATAAAAAGCCGGGAGAAGCAAAAGTTAAAATAAGCGGTATTAACAATTATAAGGGCTCAGCAACAAAAACCTTCCTGATTACTCCCATGAAAGTCTCAGGACTTAATGCGAAAACAACAAAGGAACAGAGTATAGAATTAACCTGGAAGTCACAGAGCGGAGTAAAGGGATATTATGTTGAAAAATACGATGCAAAATCAAAGAAGTATAAACTGTACAAAAAGGTTAAAAAGAACAGCGTAACGGTTTCAGATCTTACACCGTCTACCAGTTATAAATTCCGAGTCCGTTCATACGCAATTATCAACGACAAGGAATACTGCGGAAAATACAGTAAGGCTTTTAAAGCAAAAACAGCTGATGTAAAAGTCAATAAATCAAAAATATCATCAGTTAAAGCTAAAACAGGAGCTTTTACGGTATCGTGGAAAAATGCAGAGGATGTCAACGGTTACCAGATTCAGTATTCCGCATCAAGCAGCTTCAGTTCAGCTAAAACCATTTCTAAAAAGAAAACCGGTAAATCAACGGTCGAGGGCTTAAAGGGTAAGACCACATATTATGTTCGCGTAAGAGCATACA
>CALCEK010000061.1 GCA_937900125.1 uncultured Treponema sp.
TGTCAGTGGCATAAATGGTACTATCACGCTGCCTGCAGGTCTTACTTTCGTTCAAAATGAGAAAGGCAAGTATGGTACTGCTGACTATAATCGTTTGACCGATAGCCATATTCTTACGGTGAATTTGGATAAGAGCAATTCTCAGGTGGCTAAGTTCACGATCTATTCCAGCACATCTAATATTAAAGGCACTGAAGGTGCACTGTTCTCTATCATTGTAAAGGGTGCAGAGAATCTTCCTGCAAGTAGTAAGATTGTCATCAGCGATGTACACGCCACACCAAAGAGTGGTGTCATTGACTACACCATCAGCACAGAGGATATCATTGTGACTAATCCAGACATTGCTGCTGAAACAGAGGCAGAGGCTGCCCTCAAAGAACTGAAGGACAACTTTGCTGCTGCTCAGGAAACACTGAAGGATTATGATGAGGCTATCCAAAAGGATTTGGCTGACGACGTGACTGCCATTGAAAGTGAAATCAAGGCTCTGGAAGAGGCTGCTGCCACTTCTGTAAAGAACGGCACGGCTGCCAAGGATCTTCCAACTCTTAAGAGCGGTATCGCTGCAACACAAACAAAGGTAGATGCTCTCCTTGAGGATGCTGCTGCTGCTAAGAAGGCTGCCGAGGATGCTGCCGCTGATGCCGAGGCTAAAGCAGCCGAGGCTGCTCAGTATCAGGCAAACAACGACGCTATTGCAGCACTGAAGAAGAATTTGGACGAGGCTAAGACTGCTCTTGCTGGTGCAGGTTTGACTCAGTCTTCAGCTAAGGACGTAGAGAGTGTTAATGATGCAATCTCTAAACTCACAGTTAAGGTGGAATCTCAACATGTTGCTGGCAAGTCTGTAGAAGGAAAGGACGAGGTGGCTGAGGCTGTAGAGGCTGCTCAAGGTCAGATCGATGCTTTGAATGCAGCAGCCAAGGCTGCTAACGACGCTCAGCATACTGCTGACAAGGCTGCCATCGAGAAGGTTCAGGAAGCCCTCAATGCAGTCGTTGAGACCATCAAGGGCTACGCCGAGGATGTACAGACGGCTCTCGCTGACGCCATCAAGGATGTTCAGGAAGCCATTGACGCCCTCACCGCCGCAGCCGACGCTTCCTACGAGGCATACACTTCAGTGGCAGACGCCGAGACGCTCGCTGCCAACACTGCCGCCGCTCAGGCACAGGTTGACCAACTCGCAGCAGATGCCGCCGTCGCTCAGGAGGCATACGAGGCTGCTGCCGCCAACGAGGCACAGCACGAGGCAGACGCCAAGGCAGTCGAGGACGCTCAGAAGGCTCTCGATGACGCCAAGGCAGCCATCGCAGAATATGCAGACGAAGTGCGTGTTTGGTGGGACAAATTTGACCCATTGTGGGCAGAAATCCGCATAAAAGCACTCGATTTGCTAAAGCGGGAGCAGCGACTTGAACAAATAGTTCGGCTTATCGGTGCAGACGCACTTCCTGATAGCGATAGACTCATTTTGTCAGTTGCAGAGATGATAAAAAATGGCTTTTTGCAACAAAGTGCCTTTGATGCAATCGACCAATATTCTGTTCCAGAAAAACAGGTTGCTCTTCTTGCTATAATAATGAATTATTATGATTTGGCACTCAAAGTTATAAAAGCTGGGTGTCCGCTCATAAAAGTAAACGAACTTTCTGTAAAAACTGAAATTATTCGGGCAAAATCTGTTGTTCCAAATGATTCTTTGGATTCGTTGACAACGATTCAAAATCACCTTGAAGACCAGATGGGCGAACTTGAGCGGCAATACCGCAAGGATGCAGTTGTATGAAAGGACTTGAATATAGAGGATTATCTGGAGTAGACGGACCGATTGTGGTTGTTCAGCGAACACCAGATTCTTTTTACGATGAAGTTGTCTATGTTCGTGACAAAAATGGAGAAAAAAAAACAGGGAGAATCATCGACATAAATGAAACTACGGCTGTCGTTCAAATTTTTGGTTCTACAACGGGACTTGATTTGGACTCTACAACAGTTGAGTTCCTTGACCGCCCAATGGAATTGCGCGTTGGACAAGGACTTTTGGGACGCATTTTTAATGGTTTAGGTGAACCAATTGACGGCTATCCAGAGATAATTTCTAGTAAAAAGGTCAATGTAAATGGGAATCCTATAAATCCGTATGCCCGTGTGTACCCGCGCGATTTTATTCAAACAGGTATTTCTTCTATTGACGGAATGAATACGCTTATACGCGGACAAAAATTGCCTATTTTTAGCGGAAACGGACTCCCTCACAACAAATTGGCAGCGCAAATTATTCGGCAGGCAAAATTGCTTAATTCCGATGAGCAATTTGTTATGGTTTTTGCAGGAATGGGAATAAAATACGATGTTGCTCAATTTTTTAAGCATACATTTGAGGAATCGGGTGTTTTGAGCAAAGTTGTTATGTTCCAATCACTTGCGGACGCGCCTTCGATTGAACGCATAATTACACCACGCTGTGCGCTTACTGCGGCAGAATATCTTGCATTTGAATGTAATATGCACGTTCTTGTTGTGATGACGGATATGACAAACTATTGTGAAGCCCTCCGAGAAATTTCTACAACACGTGGCGAAGTTCCTGGCAGAAAAGGTTATCCTGGCTATTTGTATTCAAATTTAGCTGAATTGTATGAACGGGCGGGAAAAATTCAGGGAAGTTCTGGTTCAATAACACAAATTCCAATTCTCACAATGCCAAATGATGATATAAGCCATCCAATTCCAGACCTTACGGGTTATATAACAGAAGGTCAAATCGTTTTGGATAGAGAATTGAACCAAAAAGGAATGTATCCTCCAGTTAGCGGACTTCCTTCTTTGAGTCGTTTAATGAAAGACGGAATCGGAGAGGGAATGACGCGCGAAGACCACGCTTCTGTTTCAAGTCAGCTTTTTGCTTCTTATTCAAAAGTAAAGAGCATTCGAAATCTTGCGGCAATCATTGGCGAAGAAGAACTTTCTGACCTTGACAAATTATACTTAAAATTCGGCAATGAACTTGAGCAAAAGTTTTTCACTCAAGGCGAATACGAGGATAGAACTATAGCGCAAACACTTGATTTGGGCTGGAAAATTCTTTCAATTTTACCAAAAGACGAATTGTATCGAATAAAGTCTGAATTGATTGAAAAATATCTTCCAACGGAAGAGGTGTCTTAATGGCAAAACTAAATGTTGCTCCAACAAAGTCAAATTTGCTCGCTATAAAAGAACAGCTTGCTGTTAGTATGGAAGGTTATGACCTTCTTGAACAAAAGCGTGAAATTCTTGTTATGGAACTTATGCATTTAGTTGACCAAGTAAAGCTCCTTGAACGCGACATAGACAAATGTATAGAAAAAGCCTATCCCGCACTTAAGCGAATGCTTATGACAGTTGGTGGAGACCAAGTTGAGCGTATTGCCCACGCTGTTGATTATAAATTTGAAATTACAAAAAAGCCCGTTGTTATAGGTGGAATGAGTTTTACAGGAATCGAGGTTCAGCTTCCGAAAAGGGAATTGTTTTCATCATTTTTGGGAACATTTCCTGATAGCGATGAAGTTATGCAGGATTTTTTTGAACTTTTGACGCTTTTAACGCAAATGGCGAGCATTAGGACAATTGTTTGGCGACTTGCAATGGAAGTTAAAAAAACACAACGCAGAGTCAACGCACTTGACAAAATGGTTATTCCGCAAGACAGGGAAACTGTAAAATACATAGAAAGCGTGTTGGAAGAACGCGAAAGGGATAACGTTTTTGTCCTAAAATCCCTAAAAAATCGTCAGGGGGCAAAATGATAAAGTCGCTTTTTCAAAAAGTTATGGTTGCTTACAATGGTTCAAAATCATCGTTGCAAGCTGTGTTGTATGCTATCCTTATGGCTAAACTATACAAATGTCAAGTAAAAGTTGTTTATGTTGTGGATACGGAAACAATCAAAAAACTTTTGCTTAC
Organism: uncultured Treponema sp.; assembly: GCA_937900125.1. Classification (GTDB taxonomy): domain Bacteria; phylum Spirochaetota; class Spirochaetia; order Treponematales; family Treponemataceae; genus Treponema_D. Next base: position 3,955 of record CALCEK010000061.1, read on the forward strand.
AAAATTTATGGTGCGCGAAGAAGGTGATTCTTTGACTGTGGGGCTTGAATCAGATGGAAAGCGGAATCTTGATTATGTTACGAATCTGGCAAAATCAAAAGGGATAAAAATCGAAACTGAATTGCGCAAAGGTTCTGTTTGGGCTGAGGTTATTTCTGCAGCAGATGATTATAAGGCTAATTTAATTTTGCTCGGTGGACACGGACTTGAAAAACAACGGTCAACCTTGCAACGCGATGTTATTAGTGCGCAAGATAGCGAAATTATAGGCAGTGCGCATTGCTCTGTTATGGTTGTTCGGCAAGAATATCTTGAACAACTCTTTAAACTTGTATAGTAGTCTTTTGTTTATATAACAAAAAATTATTTTTTTTTAAGAATTCTTATTTAAAATAGTGTATACTAAAGTATTATGAGATTATTACTTGTAGAAGACGAAATTCACCTTTCACAAGCATTGGTGGAAATTTTTCAAAAAAATCGTTATGGTGTAGACGCGGTGTACACTGGTCCTGAGGGATTAAAATATGCTCACAGCGGTATTTATGATGCTATCATTCTTGATATAATGTTACCAGGAATGGATGGAATCTCTATATTAAAAACGCTTAGAGAAGAAAAAAATCAAGTACCTGTTCTTTTGCTTACTGCAAAGGATGATATTGCTGATAAGGTAAAAGGATTAGATTGCGGTGCTGATGATTACATGACTAAGCCTTTTAGTACAGACGAATTGTTGGCTCGTGTGCGTGCGCTTACAAGACGCAAAGGTGAGGTAAAAGAAACTCTTGTAACATTTGGAGACATCATTTTAAATAGAAATAATTGTGAATTGCAAAAAATTGATGGCGAAACAATTAAACTTTCCTTAAAAGAGTTTCAAATTGTTGAGTTGCTTTTTGAAAATCCGCGCCAAATTATCAAAAAAGAGCGAATCATAGAAAAAATTTGGGGCGGCGATAGTGATGCCGAATATAATAATGTTGAAGTTTACATTTCTTTTATACGAAAAAAAATGGAACAGTTAAAAGTAAACACATATATTCGTACAGCGCGTGGCATAGGTTATTCTTTAGAAGAAGGAAAATAGGACTCTGTAATGACTACAGATGTCTTCCTCCAACTTAGATGGAAGCTTTCTCTTAGCATTCTGCTTGTTTTGTCGTTGGTTTTATTAACAATAATTGGTTCTTTTAACCTTTATTTAATAGCTACAAACAAGCAGGAGGCTAGTCATTTTATTGATGAAATTGAGCTAAATAATGGGCGCTTAGGGATTCTGGATAAACGTTTTTCGGAAGATTTTAGTTTTGAAAAACATGGTGTAAAACCACCGCCAAAGCCTATGAATCCAGAAAAAAAATCTATTTTGATTGATTTTCTAGAAAATTTTTACCCTTTTAGAGCTTCTTTTGTTGGGTTTCGTAATTTTTTTACCGCCTACATTGATTCAAATGGTAAAATTCAAGAAATCGTTTCTCCATTTTATGGAACAATGGGCGAACAAATGGAAAAACAACTTGTCAATTATATAGTGTCTACGGAGAAAGCAAATGGCTTGTATCGCGGTTTTTCTTGGAGAATCCATTCGTATGAAGACGAAAAACGACTTTTAATCATTCTTGACAGGGCAAATGAACTTAATCAGGAAAAACGCTTTGTTTTAGCTTCGCTTCTTTTGTTTATTTTTAGTCTTGGAATTATGTTCGGTTTGACTTTGCTTTTTACACGTTGGGCTTCCCGCCCGATTCAAGAGGCATTTTACGCGCAAAAGCAGTTTATTGCAGACGCAAGCCACGAGTTAAAAACGCCAATTGCGGTTATTGGTGCAAATATTGACGTTTTGGAGCAAGATAGTCAATTTTCTAGGAACAAATGGTTGGGTTACATAAAAACGGAAAATGCCCGTATGGGAACTCTTGTAAAAGATATGCTATATCTTGCAAAAGATGACGCAGGAAAGTTGGAATATGATCGCATTCCGTTTGATTTTTGTGATGCAATCGCCCGTTCTGTTTTGCCATTTGAAAGTGTGGCTTTTGAGGATGGAAAAAAACTCCAAATGAATCTTCCAAAACAAATTATTTATGTTGTCGGTGATGAAGAAAAAATTCGGCAAGTTGTCATAATACTCGTTGATAATGCCTTAAAAAATTCTGAAAATGGAGCGTTAATTCGCGTTTCTATTGCGCAAGAAGGCGCAAAATGTTATCTAAAAGTTTACAATACGGGAATGGGGATTTCGCCTCTTGACCAAAAGAAAATTTTTAATCGATTTTACAGAGCTGATTCTTCTAGGGCAAGAACGACTGGCGGTTATGGCTTAGGACTTTCTATTGCGCAGTCAATCGTGTTTGCGCATCACGGGAAAATTTCGGTTGAAAGTGAAGAAGGAAAATATGCGGAATTTACCATTTGTTTACCTTGTGCAGAAAAAATATAAGGGTATCTTAAAAACTCAAAAAAGAGCTTTTAAAATTCCCAAATAAAGAGAGGTGTATATGATTTTAAGAAATCCTGGATGTGAAAATTTGTTAAGCGGGTATCTTTTTCCCGAAGTCGCAAAGCGTCGTAAAGAGTATCAAGTGGCTCACCCTGAGGCAAAAATTATCAGTTTAGGAATAGGAAATACAACTGAACCATTACCGCAGCACATTGCAAAGGCAATGTCAGATTATGCGCTTGCTTTGGGTACGGCTGAGGGGTATTCTGGCTATGGAGATGAACAAGGCAATTCCGAGCTAAGAAATCGAATTGCAGAAGTGCTATACAAAGGACTTGTCGCTGGAGATGAAATTTTTATTTCTGATGGTGCAAAATGCGATATTGCCCGCATACAAACGCTTTTTGGTCGCGGAACACAAATTGCGGTTCAAGACCCCGCATATCCAGTGTATGTAGACGGAAGTGTTATTGTTGGTGCTGCAGGACCGTCGCGTGAAAATGCTTATGAGGGGGTAACTTACCTTCCATGTACTGCGGAAAATAATTTTTTTCCAGATTTAAATAATATTAAACCGAATACACTTATTTATTTTTGTAGCCCAAATAATCCAACGGGGGTAGCAAGCACTAGGGAGCAATTACAATTACTTGTGGACTATGCGAATAAAAATGGTTGCATAATTGTTTACGATTCAGCTTATTACGCTTTTATCAGAAATCCCGCGATTCCAAAGACAATTTTTGAAATTGAAGGAGCTAGAAAGTGCGCGATTGAAGTTAATTCATTTTCAAAATTGGCGGGCTTTACAGGAGTTCGGCTGGGGTGGTCGGTTGTTCCTTCTGATTTATGCTTTGAGGACGGAAGTTCTGTTCGCAAAGATTGGAATCGAATTATGACAACGCTTTTTAATGGTGCAAGCAATATTGCTCAGTGCGGAGGGCTTGCCGCTTTAGACCCACAAGGAATCGAAGAAACAAAACGATTAGTTGATTATTACCTTGAAAACGCAAAGCTTATGCAAAATGCCCTAACTGGTGAAAATTTTGCAAAATGCAATGTAAAAGTTTTTTATACAGGCGATTCTCCATATTTATGGGTGCATTTTCCAAATTACAAAAGTTGGGATATTTTTGACCGCATTCTTGATGAATGTAGAATTGTTACCACCCCTGGAAGCGGTTTTGGAAAAGCAGGGGAGGGGTATTTGCGCTTTAGTGCTTTTGGACATCGTAGCGATGTAGAAGAAGCCTGCAAGCGACTTTCACAATTTGCTTTGTAAAGCTTTAAGCAGTGCTTTAAGCAGTGCTTTAAGTAAATAAATTTGCGTGTCATTTTGAGGGGGATTTTCCCCCGAAAAATCTAATTTCTTTGTAAAACAAACATTAGATTCTTCACACATTGCGGGGAACAGAATGACATACTAGTCAGACTCTTAGAGTTGCATTACATATCCTAAACTGAATGTAAGGAATTTATCCCATTCTATTGGTTGCTCAGAAATAGAAAAATTTACATTTAGTGAAGATGTAAGTGTGCCACCCATAAGCGGTAATGAAGCATAGGGGGTTAGCATTATATGTGGTATAAAATTTTCAGAATTAAAGTTAGCTCCCGATTTCAGATTAATTTCCCAAATATCAACTAAGACTCCTGTCAAATGAACTCCCATTGTAACGGCAATTTGTTTTTTAAATAAAAGTTTGTCAAAGGAAAAACAAACATCTAGTCCCGTAACACCAATTTCTGTCGTGTCATAAAGACTTTCAAGATATGTCATATCATAAATTGCTGTTTTTGGAAAATGAAATACTGAAAAATCAAGTTCAGATTGTTTTAAGATAAATCTTGGCTCTATAAGAAAGTATGGAGTGTTCACTGAAAACACACCTGTGCTACTGGGGTTTATGTTTAAATCGCCCCCAAATTGCAAAAATAAGGAATTTTGGTTTTTGTTCCCAAACAGCATATTGAATCCGCCATGAATATCCATTTCATTTATGACTAAAATTACAGCTATTCCTGCACTATCCGTTTGTGACATATTCAATTTTGGACCGAGAGCTGCGTCAAAGGTAAAATTTGCAAATGTACAGGCAAAACGCGCGTCAAATTGAATGGCTTTTTTGTCAAGACTATAATATCCGTAAACTCCAGTTGCAAAAGGTTTTTGAAAGTGAAGAATATAAGATGCGCCAATCCCATAAAATGGGTAAACAGCAGCTCCATTTAAGCCGTGCCAACTAGTTGTAAGTTTTGAGCTGATTGGAGCCATTCCAAACTGTCGCTGCAAAAATACATCAGACCCGATAGATTCATATTCACCTAAAAATATGCTTAAAAAATGTGTAAGATTTAATCCAACTCTGTGATAGGTTGCAGAAAATTCTTGAATCTTGAATCTTGTATTGTAATCGTTTGGATTTGTGAGGAATCCTCCAAGTTTATTCAAATCACCTGTCTGAAAATAAAATTCACCTCGTACAAAAACAATCCCCGAAAAATCTAGCTGACCTGAAAAATAACTTTGTAAACCAAATCCCAATCCGCCAAAAGAGTTATCTTCGTCTTCATCATTAGAAACTGAAAATAAATCACCATTTGCTCCCATGTAGCCGTTAAAAAAGGGACGTTCAAGCGCAAAAATTGGAAGCGCACTTAAAAGCAAAAGCAACACAAGGAAACTTTGTTTATGAAGATTTTTTTTCATTTTTACCTCCAAGCAGTTGGAAATTTTACACCATATCCGAAATAAAAACAAATTTCTTCTATATAAATAGTAAAGTTGTATGGGAATAAGAGTTCTTTACAAGGTCTATTATCGGTAAGTTTTGCCTTATTCCTTAAAGATTTTGCCAATCTAAAAATACCTAAAATCCTAAAGATTTAATAGGGAATATCTTTAAAAATTCAATTAAGTAGACACAAAGTTTCATTAAAAAATTCATTTTACCTTGACATATTTGAAGAAGCGATTAAAATATATAGTATGAGTGATTATCTTGACGCAAACAATGCACGCCCGCAGCTGTCGCTGCGATCGTTAACGTGTCTCCT
>CALCEK010000062.1 GCA_937900125.1 uncultured Treponema sp.
ACTCCTCACTCCTCACTCCTCACTCCTAACTCCTCACTCCTCACTCCTAACTCCTAACACAAACTCCCCTTCATCTCCATGCGGACGTTGCGGTAAAAATTGCGAATGCCCTGAACGTGAACGGGGCTGTAATCCTTCAAAAACAGGGGCTTGGCGAGAGTAATGAGCGGCACGATGGGCAGTATGCTAACAAACCGCCGCCAGCAGTTAGCAAAACATCACAACGCTGAGACTCCGCCCACACGTCATTTTTGTAGTCTTGCAATCGATGCGATTTTTCGCTACAATACGCAAACAATGGAATTTACTCAAGAACAGATTGACGCATTATCAATTAATGAAGTCGAAATTATGAAAAAAATTGCCACCGAGCTAAACATTCAAATGTATCAAGTTAGCGCGGTTATTAGTTTGGTTGCGGAAGGATGCACAATCCCTTTTATCTCTCGATACCGCAAAGAAAAGCATGGTTCTTTAGACGAAGTTCAGGTGCGCGATTGCGACCATCTTTTTACCTCCTATAAAAATCTTGAAGAACGACGACTTGAAATTGTAAAGGGAATTTTTGCCCAAAACAAATTAACGGAAAGCCTTTACAATGCCGCAATGAACGCCAAAACGCTCACCGAGTTAGAAGATTTGTGGGCTCCATTCAAAAAGAAAAAGAAAACACGCGGAATGGTTGCACAAGAAAAAGGACTTGAAGCTCTTGCCGATTTTATGATTTTGCCTTCCACAGATGATTCTGCGCTTGAAGCTAAAGCTGCTGAATTTGTAAAAACGGATTCTGAGCATCCCGAATTAGATGTTCCAACTGTAGAAGACGCAATTAAGGGCGCACAAGATATTGTTGCCGAGCGGGTTTCTCAGGATACAAAAAATCGCGAAGCTTTACACAATTTGTATATGGCAACGGGAACAATTGTTACAAAAGGAATCGTTCCAGAAGGTCAGGATGCCGAAACTGCGGAAAAAATGTCCACCTACAAAATGTATTGGGATTATTCCGAACCACTGAATCAGGTAAAACCGCACCGCATTCTTGCAATCAATCGTGCTGAACGCGAGGGTGCATTGGAAGTTTCTTTGGAAGTTTCTGTTGACGATGCAGTAAAAGAACTCGTAAAAAAATATTCTCCCAAAAACAAATATCATTCTGCCGCAATTGAAGACGGCGTTGTTCGACTTTTAAGCCCCGCTGTTTTGCGCGAAATTCGGAGTGACGAATCTGACCAAGCCGATGAACACGGAATTGGAATTTTCAGCGAAAACCTAAAAAATCTTTTGATGACACAGCCAATTAAAGGGAGTCGCGTTTTGGGAGTTGACCCAGGAATTAGAACTGGAACAAAATGTGCCGCGCTTGACGAAACAGGAAAATACTTGGGGTACTTTTTAATTAAGCAAGTTGCAGACCCAGATGGTTCTTATAACGCAATAGCGGCGGCAATTCGCAAATACAAAATTCAAGTGGTTGCTGTTGGTAACGGAACTGGCAGTCAAGAAGTGCAAACAATTGTTAGCAAAGTTATCAGCGACAATTATCCCGATGTGCGTTACACCGTTGTTGACGAAAGTGGAGCTTCTGTTTATTCTGCCAGCGACATTGCTCGCGAAGAATTCCCAGAGCTTGACCTTACAATTCGTGGGGCAATCAGCATGGGACGCCGCTTACAAGACCCGCTTGCCGAACTCGTAAAAATCGACCCAAAAGCAATTGGTGTAGGTTTGTACCAGCACGATGTAAATCAGAAAAAACTTTCCGACACGCTAGACGAAGTGGTTTCTTCCGTTGTAAACCAAGTGGGCGTAAATCTTAACACAGCGTCCGCATCTCTTTTAAAATACGTTTCAGGAATCAATTCGTCATTGGCAAAGAAAATTGTGGCGTACCGCGATGCAAACGGAAAAATCACTAGCCGCGCAGACCTAAAAAAAGTTAGCGGACTAGGACCAAAAGCATTTGAACAGTGCGCAGGATTTTTAAAAATTCCCGAAAGCGAAAATCCCCTAGACAACACTTGGGTTCACCCAGAAAATTACGAAGTTGCAAGCGAAGTTTTGCCATTTGTTCAAAAAAACGAAAAAATCTCGGCAGAATTAAAAAAGAGCCTTGAAGAAAAATACAATGTTGGCGAAACCACAATCAATGATATTGTTGAAGAACTCGCAAAACCGAATCGCGACCCGCGCGACGGCTACCCCGCCCCGATAATGCAAAAGGGCGTTGTCAATTTTGAAGACCTAAAAGTTGGAATGCGCGTTACAGGCAAAATCCGAAACGTTGTAGACTTTGGCGCGTTCGTTGACATTGGCTTGCACGAAACTGGACTTATTCACATTAGCGAACTTTCGGACAATTTTGTTAGCGACCCGATGGACGTAATCAAAGTTGGCGATGTAAAAGAGTTTACAATTATCGCGCTTGACACAGACCGACGGCGCATTAGCCTAAGCCTAAAAAGCGATGCAATGTCCCGTATTTCTGGGGAGGGGAATGGAGTTTCTAGCCAAAAGGATTCTTCTTCCGCAAACAAAAAGCGCGTTGTGGTAGTGCGTAAGGGCGGCTCGGCGCAAGAGCAAAAAACTTCCGCAAACAAATCCGCTGGGCAAAGGGACAATCGTGCTCCCCGCCGTGAAAAGCAAAACTTTGGTAGCGATGACGGAATGTATTACAACCCATTCGCTGCGTTGCTAAAAAAATAACCGCTAAACGCAAGGGGCTTTTGTCAAACCGCCTCTTGCTCTTCGTTTTCTGCAAAGAATCTATGGATATTTTGCCTACACACTTGAAAATTTCCGCTTAGGCGTAGCAATTTTTTTTAAAAAAGAATTTTACTTTTTTGCAAAGTCGTTATTATATTTGTATACGATGAATAAAGAACTTATTTTGCGACAAACTGCACGTGATAATGAAAAATTACTTTCTGACCCTTCGGCAATTGTAAACACTGCAATGGAATTTCAGCAGCTTTTGATGTTGTACGAAAGTGGCATAAAGCAGCTCACTACAAAATTTGAAATCCTAGAAGATGAATTTCAGAGTAAGCACGAACGAAATCCCATAGAAACAATCGCGTCAAGAATCAAAGACCCAATGAGCATTGCCGAAAAACTTCAGCGCAAAGGGCTTGCGCTCACAATCGATAATATGGTCAACAAATTGTACGACATTGCGGGAATTAGAGTAACTTGCCCATTTATAAGCGATGTTTACCACGTAACGCAAATGCTTTTGCAGCAAGACGATGTTGAACTTATAGAAATGAAGGATTACATAAAAAACCCCAAGCCCTCTGGGTATCGCAGTATGCACGTGATTGTAAAAGTGGGCGTTTATTTTAGCGACCAAAAACGAGAAATCCCCGTTGAAATTCAAATTAGAACGATTGCGATGGACTTTTGGGCAAGCCTAGAACATCAGTTGCATTATAAAAAAGATTTTAATATGAGCGAAGAAATTTCAGAGGAATTAAAGGATATTGCTGAAACAATTACTCGCACCGATGTACGAATGCAAAATTTAGCCAAAAATATTCCTGGCTTTATAGATTACAGTTCAAATTATGTTGTGTAAAACAAAGGCGTTGTCGCAAAACACTCGTGGATTCTTCGCGGGCAACGCCTAAGAGTTTTTTTATCCGCAAATTTTGCTTTCGCAAGTGCGATACAATTCAGCGGTTTTTAAAACAATATCTTCTGGGATTTCTTTGATTTCGGTTTTTCCCGCAAGATTATTTTCTTTTAGCCAATCGCGAACAAATTGTTTGTCAAAGCTAGGAGGATTTGTTCCTTGTTTGTACAAAAGTTTGCTCCAAAAACGGCTAGAATCTGGGGTTAAAACTTCGTCTGCCAACACCAAGTTTCCATTTTCATCAAGTCCAAACTCAAATTTTGTGTCGGCAATTATAATATCATTTTTGTAAGCGTGGTCGTAACAACGATTGTAGAGGCTTAAAGCGGCTTTTTCAATTTGATTCCCCAAATCTTCGCCCAAAGCAGCTTTCATAGAATCAAGCGTTACATTTATGTCATGCCCTTCCGTTGCTTTTGTTGAAGGCGTTACAATCGGTTTTTCGAGTTTTTCTGCCAATTCATAAGAGCGGTCAAATTTGTGTCCCAAAAACGGCTCGTCTTTTTTGTAGGCCTCGTACATACTGCCGAACATATAACCGCGAACAATTACTTCATACGGAATCATTTTTAGCTTTTTAACGAGCATTGTGCGCCCTTCGTACTGAGCTTCGTTAAATTCAGCGGGCATATCTTCCGTTTTTATTGAAATAAGGTGATTTGGAACAATGTCGCGCGTGTAATTGAACCAAAAATTTGAAACAGCGGTTAACACCGCACCTTTTCCTGGAATGAGCGTTGGCAAAATAACATCAAATGCAGAAATTCTGTCAGTTGTTACGATGACCATTTGTCCATTTTCTAAGTCGTAAACTTCGCGCACTTTGCCACTAATGATTTTTTTCATCAAAAACTCCTTTTTACGTTTTTAGAATTGTAGCACTTTGCATTTATTTTTGAAAGTAGTACAAAAACATTCTTGCGCAAGAAATCGTCATTCTGAATGACGAACGTTGCTAGGAACTTTAGGGAAAGTTATAAAAGTTCTTTGGTTGCGGAGCGAGTGTGTTTTTTTTGTTTTTCGGAATAAAGGAGTTTGTCGGCACAAGCGAGCAAGCGTTCAAGGTCGGCTTCAACGTCTGCTTGCACGGCTTCGCCATTTCCGTCTTTTTCTTTAAAAATGCCAAACGGTGTTGCTCCAAAGGAAATTCCCAAATGAAAATCAGGTTGATTCTCATGAAACCATTTTTCTTCTGCCGCCATAATTCTTGCTCTTATACTCGGCAAAAATTTTTCGGTAATTCCAGTTGCCACAATGACAAATTCATCGCCGCCAATGCGCGCAACAATGTCTTGATTTCTAAAAACTTGCTTTAAAATGCTTCCCATCGCCTTTATGGCAAGGTCGCCCGCATCGTGTCCGTAAGTGTCGTTGATTTTTTTTAAGCCGTCCATATCGGCATAAAAGACAAGCCCGTGCTGTTCCATTTCTATAGTTAAGTCAATCGTTTGCTGACCAAAATTCATTAAACCGCGTCGATTGTAAAGCCCCGTAAGCTCGTCCGTCAAAGAAATTCCGCTTAAGCGCGTATTGGAATTTTTTAACTGCTGCAACATTGCCGTTTGGTGCTGCTCGGTTGCCGTTTTTTGTGTAAATAAAATTGCGGTGTTTAATGTGTTTGCCACCATAGAAAATGCGGTGTCGTACAAAGATTGGTGCAAATCGCCAGGCTCGTAGCAAACATAACCAAAAACTGCATTTTCAAAATAAAGTGTTTGCAAAAACAAAGTTCGGCGACGGTCAGAAAAATTGTTTTCGGGCAAAAATGAATTTTGCGGATTAAAAACTTGCCCTGATTTGTGTTCCACTCCCGACTCGTAATTTAAAATCAAACTTGCGCGAGATGGAAGTTCAAAATCACCCGCTTTTTTTATTGTGATTTTTCGTTCAAACAAAATTACGGCGCAGGAATGAATGTGCAAGGACGGAAGTGAAGATTCAAGGTGAGAAATTGCCGCTTGCAACGTGAGAGAATCGCTTAAATTCGTAAAAAAACGCTTCATCAATCCCATTTCGTGTTCTAGGGCGTAATATTCGGCACTCAAATTGTGAAACAACTCGGTGTTAAACGGAACAGCCGTTTGTTTTTCGTCAATGTAGTCCGTTGTAAAGTCGCGCGGAGGCACACACCCGCAAGATTTTCTAAATCGCAACGCACACGGAAGCGGTCTAAACGGAAGGTTTTGCGTTCCTTTTGCCAAAAGAATTGCGTCTTTTACCGATTCTGAACAAAGCGTTTTTATGTCGCGGTGGAGCGTTGTTATTGAAATACTATTAAATCGTGAGCGAATAATATCATCAAATCCGATAAGCCGAAAATCTTCTGGAATTAGCATATTATGGCTGCGTGAAAAATCCGTGATTCCGATTGCCATATCGTCATTCAGCGCGATAATGCAATCGACAGGCAAAATGTGCGCGTTTAAAAAGTGAATCATTGCGGTATAACCGCCTTCTTCTTCAAAAGTGCTAAAAAAGATGTTTTCTTTTGGAATTGAAATGCCGTTTTTGCTCAACGCATTTAAGCTTAATTCAAGGCGTTCTGAGGATTCGGAGTCATTTTTGTCACCCGCAACAATGGCAAAAGTTTTGCAATTATGAACATTTATCATGTGGGAAATTAACGCCGTGTATTTTTCGCGATAGTCGCTTTCTATACAAAAATCCTTGCATTTTGTGTGAGTGATACTTAATTCGGGAACGCTTTTATGACCTTCCGCAGAAAAAAACAAAGAACGATTGTTAGCAAACATTTCTGAGGTGACAATTAAACTGTCAACGTTATTTTTGCTTATGAGCGAATAAATTGCGGATTGCTGATTGTTAAAACTTTCTCCAGAATCATCGCCACCCAAAAAAATAAGAAGGTCTGTATTTTCTTTTAAACAAACCTTTTCTATTGCAGTAGAAATATCTGTTTTAAAACCACTATCCACCGAAGATAGCTGTAAACCTAAACGTATACGATTTCCCATTGAAAAACATTATACATCGTTAGCCTAGATTTTTCTAGTACAATTTTTTGCTTTTGTTACGAAAAAAAATGGGAACTTAGCAATGACTAAGTTCCCGTGGAAGTTAAGATTTTTTGGGGGAGTTAGAAACGCCACTGAAATTCAAGTTGAACTTCGTTGCCTGTATTTGTTACGCTTGTTAGATAGTATCCACCGCTACCAGAGGCATAAGCATAATGCAAGCCGATGTCCGCATTTTTATTGATGTGGTAAGAAACACCAGGACGAATCCACCAAGAGTTTTCGTTGATTCCTCCATCAACACCAGCTTCTCCTGCGTCATTTCCAAATGTATAGCCTCCGCCAATATCACAAGTAAAATTATCGTTAATATCGTAAGAAACAAAACCTTCAATCCATACGCTATAAGCAATATCTGTAGCAAACTGAATGTCGGCAGTTCCACCTAAGTCAATGGTGAGTGGGTCAATAGGAGCAATATCTACAACGAGATTTGAAAGCAATTCTTGTGTTTTTCCCTCAAATCCGAACAAATGAAATACATCGTTTTCCCAAAGAATACTCAATTGGTCAATTGGAGAAACTGTAATTCCAGAAATTAAAGAATCCCCAGTTCCACTGGATGCTTCGCGACCATATCCAACTGCTACGCTAAACAAATCTTGTTCATAAGCTACACCATAAAGTGCATTTGTATAAAAGAATGTTTCTGGGCTGATTGTGTCTTCTCCAGAATTGCTTACATAAACTTTTGCACCTACACTAAGTCCATTTATCGGTTTTACAACGGCAGAAACACCATCGCCGTACATACCATATCCAAGATTGTTTGCTCCAAAGTCATTTGTAAAAAGGCGACCTGCTTGAATTTCTAATTTGTCATCAAAGAGATTTGCATAACCAAAAGCGTAAATTAATTTTGGATCAATAAAACCATTTGTGGATTTTGTTGTGGCATTAGTGCCGTCTACTTTGGTGGTAAATGTTGTGTTGTAAGATGAACCACTAAACTGAACGCGACTTCTTACACCGATATTTCCATAAGACCAGTTTAAATTTAATCTAAGACGATTTCCATAATCGGGACCTGCCCATTTTAAATAAGGGGTATCAAAATTTGCAACTAAACCAGTTCCTAAATGACCACTTACTTTCCATTCGGGCTTAACTTCGTCAGCATCCTGCGCAAGTAATACCCCCCCCCCTACTAAAAGGGCGGTGCTTAACGCTACCAATAACTTTGTTGATTTCTTCATATTTTTCTCCTAATAGGATTTGTTAGTATTCCTATAAGAAATGACTTTATATTTTTTTTCCATCTTTTTCAATACGTTTTAGGTAAAATTTACAGATTTTTATTTGGGTATTGTGTCGGAGTGCGGATTCTTTTGCGGATTGTTGGGGGCGGTGTGCTGAGTGCGGGGGCGTGGTTTGTTGGCGTAACAATTGCTTGTTTTGCGAACAGGGGCGCGACATTTGCAAACAAAAGTCCGTGTTGAAAATATTTAATTTTTGTTAGGAAACTACTTGACAAAAGTAAACGGGGGGGGGGTATAATGATTTTGTGAATCGCCTTGAAATAAAAATCGGGGAGGCACATTAAAGTTTTTTGAGAGGTTCAAATGTTTTTAAAATCAGTTTCCACATTGGCAAAGGAAAATTCTGTAGAGTTGTGCAAAAACGAATTGGTAACAGTTTTTTATTCCCGTGGTGGAGCGGAAGTTATTTTTTTCCAAAAAAATATTTTGTTTAAAAAAGATAATTCGTGTTTTAGCATCAGCT
>CALCEK010000063.1 GCA_937900125.1 uncultured Treponema sp.
GTGGTTGTCTAAAAGGTGCTGTTCGTATAGTTGTTTTTCCAGGTTGCCTTAATCCAGCAATCGAATAGATTCGCAAAACGCTCTCCGCATCTTTTTCTCGTAAAAGCGGCAAAAGTGCGGGAAACTTTTGCAAAGCCATTGTTTTCCCGCACCCAGGAGAACCATACGCAAGCAAATGATGTCCCCCAGAGGCCGCAATTTGTAAACCGCGAACAAGAAAATCCTGCCCTTTTACCTCTGCAAATTCAAAGCCAGAAGAAATGTGTGCAAATGGAACTCCTTCTACAACATCGCAATCTTCTGGAATTTCACTTTTTTTTTCCTTACAAGAAGATTCTGTTTTAGAAAAAGCTTCGCCACTTTGCAACGCATTAAACGTTTGCAAAAGACTTTCTGCACCATAAACCGTTATTCCTTCAACTTCTTTTGCTTCTTCAACGTTTAGCGCAGGAACAATGCAATAGCGAATTCCCTGCTCAAATGCAGTGCCAGCGGCAGCGTGGATTCCGCGAACGGGGCGCACTGTTCCATTAAGTTCTAATTCGCCCATTACCAAAATTGTTTGGTCTTTGAAAAATTCTTTTTCGCCTGAGATTTTTTGTTTTTCGCACAAAACGGCGAGTGCAATTGCAAGGTCAAAGCCCGCGCCTTCCTTTTTCAGGTCCGCAGGCGAGAGGCTTATCAAAACTCGTTCTGGAGGAAACTCAAAGCCACTATTTCGGATTGCACTCCGCATTCGCTCACGCGATTCTTTTACCGCTCCATCCGCAAGCCCTACAATGTCAACGGCAGGAATTCCGCGTCGCAAATCAACTTCAACCTGAACTAAAGCCCCCTCGTAGCCAAAAGGAGAAAAACTTACGATTTTCATTTTTACCTCACAAAAAAGTTTTCAAGTCATTAGGGAAACTCAGCAAAAGAGCGTTTTTGAGATTCCATTTACTTAAAATTTAGATTCAAGAATCGTTTTTTTACAAATTCTGGACATTTTTTTTGTTTTTTATGATAGATTTTTTCTATGGAATTGTGCGTTTTGTGCCGAGTTGTTGACAATTATGGGGACATCGGTTTTGTTTACAGGCTTTGTCGTTCACTTTTGGAATGTAAACTTGAAATTAAACTTAATATTGTTGTAGATAATCTTAAATCGTTTAATTTTTTAATGCCCCACGTTCAGCTCGAAAAGGATATTCAATCGGTGTCATTCGATTTTTATTTTAAAGGAAAAGCGCAAACGTCAAAAGTGAACATTTACGATTGGAATGCAAAAAGTTCCTGCAAACAAGCATTTTTTAGAAAAAATCCAAAAATCATTTTAGAATGTTTCCAATGCGGCAGGCCCGATTGGCTTGACGAACTTTTGTTTTCGCCAGCGAACAAAGAAAAAACGCTAATTATAAATATTGAATATCTTACTGCGGAATCTTGGGCGGACGATTTTCATCTTTTAAAAAGCGGAACACGAAGTCCTTTGATAAAAAAGGTGAATTTTATGCCTGGATTTTCTTCTAAAACGGGTGGCTTGCTTTTGGATTCGCCATTTTTGCAAGATTTACAAAACATTGATTTAGCCTTAAAACGTGTACAACCATTTTTTTCAGAAAAAATGCTTTCTATTTTGCAAGACGATTCTTTTTGCAAAATTTTGCTTTTTTCTTACAAGCGCGATTTTTCACCACTAGTCAAAGCTTTTTCACGATATAATATGGAAGAAAAATTATGTGTTTTTGTTGCAAACGGAATTTCTGCAAAGCCATTTTTAAGCGAAATTGAAGCGCAAAAGGCTGATTTTTTGCATTTTGAATTGCCCGCTCTTCCGCAAGAAGTTTGGGACGCACTTTTAACACTGATGAATTTTTGTATAATTCGGGGGGAAGATTCTTTTTCGCGAGTATGCCTAGCAGGAAATCCGTTTTTATGGCAAGCTTATCCGCAAAAAGATGAAGTTCAGCTTTTAAAAGTGAACGCACTTTTGTCCAAAATGCAAGGATTTTTTTCTACAAGCGATTTTTGTCCAATTAAAAACCTCTTTTTGTCTTACAACCGAGTTTTTAACGTGCCGTTTAGTTCACTTTCAGACGAAATTAAGGAAATTCTTGGGGAAGAAACAAAAACCCAATTTCAAAAAAAAGAAATTGAAGAAAACCTTTATTTAATCTTAAAAAATCTAACACAATACAAAAAAGCATTTAGCGCGTTTTCGGAAATGCTAAAATCAAATGGAAACTTGGCAAAAAATTTGCTAAATTTTATCAAAAACTACTCGACTAATTTGTAAAATGTGTTATACTGATAGTGATACTATCAAACAGAAAGCTATTCAATCACCTTATTAGGAGGAAAAAAATGAAGCTAAAATCAATTTTTGTAAAAGGGGCAGCCATTGCATTTTGCGCGGGACTTTTTGCTTTGCCAACTTTTGCCCAAGACGCAGATGAACAATCAAGCGGGACAGGTAACGCATTTCTTGACAATACAACATTTTACATTACAACCGATTTTGCCTACTACCCAGATTCTGCAGCAGTTCCAGGAACAGGAGACATATTTGCACCGATTACGGGCGGCTTGGGCGGACTTGAGGGGCGTGTAACAGGTCATGCCGACTACAAAATTGCAACTCCACTTTCTGACAATCCACTAATGGCGGGGGACAATGTAACACTCGGAGCGTCTTTTGAGCTTACTCCAGTTTCTGTAAAACCAGGTTTGAGTGTAAGTTTTACACCAATCGCATTTCTTGTGTTTAGCGCAGGAGCGGAAATTGGAAGCGGTTGGGACTTTTCTTTGATGAATGTTCAGGGAATGGGTCGATATAACGGCACAAATTACGATAGCATCAATTTCTTTAACGCAGCCTATTACAAATTTTGGGCGCAAGGAACGTTTCAGTTTGACACAGGCGCGATTTTTCCAGGCGACTGGACGCACGTTGTTATGATGGCAAGTTATCAGGTGAATTATCAGGGGCTTGCGGGAGTTGACAACAAAGTTGCATACAAATGGCAAGGTTCAGGAAGCGCAGTAAATGGTTGGCAATACTATTCATCTGCAATTCTTGCATATCAAATGCCACTTGTGCTTTATCGAGCTGGTGTTATGGCTGAGTTTGAAGGTCATTTTAGCGCAAATGATTATGAAAATTACGCAAGTTACGGCGGGGATTTTATGACTGTGAGCATTGCGCCTTTAGTTCAGTTCCAATTTGATGAACACAATCAGCTTGCGGTTTTGTTCGGATTTTCTAGTCGCAGACGCTTTACCGAAGCCGCCTCAGAGACAACAAATGAGCTATCTTTGACAAATTCTGGGCGCGAATGGTACTTTAAACGAGTTGCCTTTAGCTATACCTATACATTCTAATAGTTTTTTGTACATTATTTTGGGAATCCTACACTTTTGGGGATTCCCTTTTTGTTTTTGGAGCTAAAAACAGAATCGGGATGGCGAGTAAAAATGGAAACACCATTGTAAAAAATCTGAAGACAATAGTTGCTACCACAGAAAGAGAGGCAAACTCAGCAAAAAAAAGCGAAAAAACGTATTCTAGCGTTCCAATTCCAGCAGGAGACACCATAACGCCGCTTAACATAATGGCAAGTGCCGTAAGCGCAAAAATTTGAACCTCATTACACGGCACTTTTGCGCGGATTACCAAAACAGGTAGCAAAAATTGCGGAATAAATTTTAAAATGTTTGCCAAAAGTGCAAAAGAAAGTTCCCGATAGTTTTTGGCAGTTTCTTTTCCATACTCCGTAAATTGTGACAAAATTGCGCGATTTTTTTCTGCTTGAGTTTTATTTTTTTTGAATATTTTGTCATTTATCAAAATTAACAAATGCGAAAATCGATTCGACACGCATAAAAGGACAAATCCTATCGAAATCAAAAATGAAAGAACAGCCCCAAGCGTAACAAACGCAGTATAACGTTTTACAAGCGCGTTTTTTGTAAGCACAAGGTAAAAAAATGCAAAAAGTCCCCAAAGGGTCGCCGCACTTTTGTGTAGCGCGTAACGAATCAAAACAGAGCCAGTTCCTTTTGACGCAGGAACTCCGCAACGCGAAAGGTACAAAATCTCCGCAGGTCCATTTGCCGAACCAAGCGTTGATAATTTGTAAAACGCCCCGATTAATGAAACGCGAACGCCATTTTTGTATTTGCAACCAGAAACCTTAGAAACCGACAAACCATCTAGCAAGGAGTATAATATAGAACAAATTGTGCAAAGAGCAACAAAGCCTAAACTCATAGTGCGCAACTGTTCAAAGGCGGAAAAAATCAAATCTCTTTTCCAGACAAAAACAAAAACTATGAGAAAAACTAAAACTAAAAGCCGAATGCTTGATTTTACCTTAAATTTTTTATCTGAATCTGATTTTTCCTCGCTCATTCGACTTTTCTCCGCTATTCTGAAAAATGAACGGGAAAAAATCCCGCACTGCTTTTGTTATACAATGAATTTCCTAAAAAAATCAATGAAAAAAACGCAATGCGGGGCATATTTTGTAGCAGAACTAAGTTTTTAATCCCAGTTGCGACTTATTGTTTCATAAAACCATTCACCATTGCTATCTTTTAAGTTTATAGCATTTGTTGCGGGATTTGTAACATCGATTTCTGCTTTTGATTCGCTGTGAAGGCGAATGTAATAATCGCTAGGGTGAGCAAAAGTCACTTTAGAAAGCGCAGTACAGCCCTCAAATGCACCTGGCCAAATTTCAGCAACTCCTTCAGGTAATACAATTTCAGATAAAGAAGTGCAATTTAAAAACGCATTAGTGGAAATATCTGATATGTCAAGGATATTCACTGTAGTAAGATTTTTACAATTGTAAAATGTTTCTTCCTCCAAACATACATTATGGGATGGAAGAGTGATTTCAGAAAGACTTGTACAGTTTTGAAAAGCCCCCTTGCGTATGGCTGTACAAGTATCGGGAATTTCTACCGTTTCCAAATTTTTACAACCATAAAATGCCTGTCTATTGATTGTTGCAAGACTATCTGGCAATATAACGGATTTAAGCGAGTAAACTTCCCCAAAAAACCATATTGGAAGAAAAGTGAGGTTGTTCATTCCCGAAAGGTCAAGCGTTACACGGACGCTAGGATGAGTTTTATACAATTCTTTTAGTGCATTTGGAATATCCCAACAGCTAGAACCATTTACGGAATCGGAAACTTTTACCGTTCCGCTTTCTGTCATGCTCAAAATGTATGTAGCGGCTTCTGTAACAGAAAGTCCACCATCATCAGTGGCAACATCATTTTGGCAGGATGAAAAAGCAAAAATTGTTGCCATTAACAAAAATGTAAAAATTGTAAAATTTTGTCGTAAATGTTTCATAAAAAACTCCGTGTTGTAAGATTTATTGGACTCTCTAAAAATTGCAATTTTTAGAGATGCAATTATTGTTTTGTAAAGGTTACATTTGTCTCCTCATCCGTAAGAGAAGACATAGGAACAGTAACTTTTCCTCCCGAAACTTTTAATTCAGTAGGAAGTTCGGAAAGGTCATCATCATCTGAAAATTCTTTCCACACCAAACTACCAGAATTAGTTTCACTATAATAATGTGTATAAGTTAATGAGATAGTTCCATTTGTAAATGTTCCAGAAAGTTCATAAGTTCCTTTGAACACAGGCACTTTTATGACTTGTTGCGCTCCTGAAACTTCACCTGATATACTATCTGTAACAACAAATGCCTTGCTTTCAAAAAAATACACAGCACGTGTAATAACATAACTGCTTCCATCGAACGATTCTTCCATTTCTCCTGTGTAAAGGGCAGAAATGGTTTCTGAAGAAAATTCGCTCGGGAGGTAAGCGTCAGAACTGCTACTAGAGCTAGTGCTTTCCGTAGTTCCATCGGTAGTATTAGCACAACTTGCAAAAGTAAGCACAAATGCGCCCATTAACAAGCCAAACAAAATTTGTGTTAGTTTTTTCATATTTCACCCCTAAAAAAATGATTTTTGCGCGAACCTTAGCAAAGCGAAGGTTCGCGCAAAAGTTCTCTGTCAAGAACTTTTGCTTAGTGTACACTAAGCAAATTTTTAAAAATTTTTTGTTAGGAGAAAAATGCAGTGGGCAAAATGGGCTGCGTTATTAAAAAAAATGCGAAAGAATCATATAAAGAGCTGTTCCTAAAAATATGCTTAACATAGAATTTTTAAATTTTAGGTGCAATAATACAACGGCAAGAATCGATAAAAATGTCGGGAGTCCGTAAGGAAAAGAAACAATTTGTATATCCCGCAAACTGTAAATTGTCAGCAAAGAAATCATCATTGGGGGAATGTATTTTTCTATAAAACGCAAAAATGGTGGCGGAGAAGAAGTAGAAAAAAGTGCGAATGGAAAAAACCGCTCCGCAAAAATAATAAAAAAACTCAAAATTACAGATATAATCACAAGCAAAGGTGAAATTTTTTCAGTCATTTTTAAGATATTCCCTCCCTTTTACAACAAAAACTAAACTTAAAGCCGCCGCTGTTGCCGTAATTATTATCCACGCGGAAGGAAGAATAGAAAATCGGTAAAGCAAAATTGCAACAAGGCAACAAAAAGAACCAACAAGTGGAGAAAAAATATTTTTTGTTTTAGAAATCTGCTCGGTTAGGATAACAACAAAAAGTGCCGTAAGCGCAAAATCAATGTTATCCAAAATATGCGAAAGTCCGTGCCGTTCAAGAATCGTGCATAAAAGCGAACCGATAATAGTTCCCAAAATCCAATATGCCTGATTCAAAAATGAAATGTAAAAGTAGAATTCCGTTTTTGAAATACGATTTGGCACTTCAAGCGAGGCAAGTAGCGCGTAAGTTTCATCTGTAAGCGCAAAAATTAAATACGGTTTTGCTTTTCCCGTTCCCTTGAATTTTTCAATCAGCGAAAGTCCATACACAATATGCCGAATGTTCACAAAAAATTCCGTCAAGGCAATCTGAAAAACTCCCAATCCAGCGGTAAAAAGCCCCACCGCAGTATATTGCCCCGCCCCCGTATACATAAAAACGCTCATAAAAAGCGCGAGCGACCAATGGTATCCCGCTTGAACCATCATCACGCCAAAGGGAATTCCAATTGAAACGTAACCAAAAAAAATCGGAATCGTTATTTTAAAAGCTTCAAAAAATACATTTTTATTCATCAAAAAAAAGACTATACCTAAAAGCCTTGTTCCGCAAGACCGCCCGCAATTTTTCCGCTTTCCTACGGGTAAAATCCGAAGAATCCGCGCGTGTTGTGGACAGTGGCCAAAAAGTTCGTTAAAATAAATTAGGAATTTCTTTAACAACAGCACAGGAGGTTTTATGAAAAAGCATTTGTTTGCAATTTTCGCGCTCTTTTTTGCATTAGGAAAAATCATTTTTGCCCAAGAAAATTATGACACGAGCGGCTCTCCTGTTGCCTTTGCGTTTAAATATCAAAAAGGGGATTCTTACCGCATTCTTTCGACCGTAGAAGAAGACGTTTTTGTAAATATGCGATTCAGCCATCACTCGCAAATCATAAATCGTGTTAGCGCGACAGTTACAGACGCAAAACGCGGAAGTGGCACAATCGACAGCACTTTTATGACCTCCGAACAATCGGTTGGAAGCACAAACTATTCAACATTTTCGTGGGGCGAAGAATACCACAGCATTTTTACGCGGAATGCACTGGGGGTATACACAATAAGCGATGAATATTTTATGCCGACAGTGCGCGATGTTCCTGTTTTTTCTGGAAGGAAGGTTTCTCCTGGCGAATCCTGGACAGCGCAGGGGCATGAGGCACACGATTTACGGCAAAGTTTTGGACTTTCTTCCCCGTACAAGGTTCCCTTTACAGCAGAATACACTTATCTAGGAACAATTCCGCGCGTAAGTTCACAAACAGGGCAGAACGCCTCTAAAAACAAGCGCGATGTTCTCCACGTTATAAAAGTTCACTACAATTTGTATTCCGAAAGCCCCAACCTTTCTGCGCTTCCAGGCAATGATTATCCGCAAACCACAATGGGCTACAGCGAAGAATTAATCTATTGGGACGCCGAAAAAGGCGCAATCGACCATTACACTGAAAATTTTAGGATTTTAATGGAAACCGCTTACGGCTATCTTTACGAGTTTAGGGGAACTGCCCGCGCCGAAGTTACTGATTTTGAGAGAACGTCCACAAAAGAAAATGTTGACTTAATTTCAAGCCAAATTAAAGACATGGGAATTTCAAACGTAACGGTCAGACAAGGCGAAAAAGGTTTAACGCTTTCTTTGGAAGACATAAAATTTAAGCCCGACAGCGCAGAACTTTTAGAAAGCGAAAAAATCAAAATTGAACAAATTGCGCAAATTCTAAAAGCCTACCCAAACAACGACATTTTAATCGGGGGACACACGGCTCTTGCGGGAACTCAAGAAGAACGGCAAATCTTGAGTGAAGAAAGGGCAAATGCTGTAGCCGACTATCTTTTAAATTTGGGAGTTCGCGACCACTACCACGTTTTTACGCAAGGTTTCGGGGCAACTCAGCCCATTGCGCCAAATAGCACAGAGGCAGGAAAAGCAAAAAATCGGCGGGTTGAAATTATAATCTTGGATAAATGAAGCTTAATTTTTTCTTAAAACGAATTACATTTTTATGGATTTTAGCTTTTTCTCAAATTTTTGCAAGCCAAACACGATTTGTGCCTCGCTTTTTTGAAACGAATTTTTTTGTTCAACAAATGCAAGAAAGCGGGGAATGTCGCGATTGCAGCAAAGATTCTTTTTGTAAAATATTCCAGGCAATTTGTTTTGAAAACGATTTTGATATATTCGATTCGCTTGAATTAAAGGAATTTTTGTTTTTTCCTTCGATTTTTTGTTTAAAAAAGACACAAAAAAATTCCTCCGTTCAAGTTTTTCCCTCAAATCGCAAATTCCCTACCGAAAAATCACAATACCAATTGCAAATTATCCTAAAACAAACGCTTTTTTAAAATCCTTTTTCGCAAAATATTCTTAAAATTATCTTAAGGAGAAAATTATGAAAGAAATAAAGGATTTAGGAATCAGCGTTTCCGCAATCGAAATAAATTTATCTTCGGAATCAAAAGAAGATTTGCTTGACAAAATGATTTTATTGCTTTCAAAAACAAGCCACGTAAAATCCGCAAGCATTTTAAAACAAGACATTTTACACCGCGAATCCTTAGGCAACACAGATTTAGGCGAACAGCTTTCAGTGCCACACGCATTTTCCGCTGGTGTTGACGATTTTTGCGCAGCAATCGCAGTTACTGCGGACAAAAAAATCTGTCTGTTAACAGCTTGGAACGAACACACCGACAAAAATCTAAAGCGAATGGCAACGCTAATAGAACTTTTCCAAAAGAAAGAGCTTTGCAAAAAAATCCTAAGCGCAAAAACCGCCCAAGAACTTTACGCTACCCTTTCTAGCGAATTTGAGCGATATTTTACGCCTGCCCCGTAAGTTCAAGGGCTTTTTGCTTAACTTCAGAAAAAAGAGCGTCTTTGTCCGTTTGATTTTTTGTAATTATGCGGACAAAAACGCTTCCTGCAACAATCGCTTCTACAGCTGGGGCTAACAGTTTGGCTTGATTTCCGTCATTTATGCCAAAACCACCGTAAACTTTGCTTCCGCCAGAACTAACTGCGCTTAAAAAATCGAGCGTTTTAGAGTCGATTGTTGTTTGGCTTCCAGTAATTCCTGTGCGAAGCGCGGCATAAATGTGTGTAAATCCCGCAAATGCCAGTTTGTGAAGCCGTTCCGCACTCATACTAGGAGCCGCAACGGGAATATTTTCCATACCATATTTTTTGCAAGATTCTGTAAGTCCTTCATCAAAATCAAAAGGCAAATCGGGAATAATCAATCCCTTTACACCGCACTCGGCTGCCCTTTTGCAAAAAGAATCAACGCCTGGCGTAAAAACAAGAGAGCCGTAACTCATTATATAAAGCGTAATTTGCGGAAAAGCCTTGTGGAGTTTAGCGATAAAATTAAGCCCGTCTTGCGTTTTGTAAGACCGAGAAAGAACTTTTGTACACGCACCCTGAATTGCCTCGCCATCGGCACTGGGGTCGCTAAAGGGAAGTTGTATTTCCAAAATCTCCGCTCCGCCAGCAACAAGTGCTTGTGCCGCAACAAATGCGTCCTCATCGCTCGGATACCCCGCTACCAAATGACTCATCAGTTTTATTTTGTTTTCCATAAAAAAAAGTATAGCGACCTCTTTTGTTTCTGTCAATAGAAGCAGATAATTCTGTTTTTTGTGATTTTTTTAACTTGATTCAAGGCGGCGGGCGACTAAGCAAACACCGCGTTTGTTTTCTAGCAAAATTAAAATTTTCTTAAAAAACTAAAAATGGACTTTCCATGCCCGCCGCCACCGCACTCAGAAGATTCAGGTTTATCTTCAGAACAAAAAAAAACCTCCCAAATCGGGAGGCATTCTCGCATTGAACTGGGGGAAAATCCCCCATACAACTACTGGAGCAAAGAAAGAACGTTCTGTGAACTCTGGTTTGCTTGAGCAAGCATTGCGGTTCCAGCCTGAGAAAGAATGTTGTTCTTTGTAAAGTCAACCATCTCAGAAGCCATATCGGTGTCGCGAATGCGGCTTTCAGCAGCCTGAAGATTTTCAGCTCCAATGTCAAGACCTTTAACTGTCATTTCAAGGCGGTTCTGGTATGCACCAAGGTCAGCGCGCTGTTTGTTAATCTTCTTGATTGCTTCGTCAAGAGTTCCGATTGCGCGGTTAGCATCATCGGGAAGAGCAAGAGAAAGGATTTCCTCTGTTCCAACATTGCGAAGTCCAAGAGAAGAAGCGGTCATTGTGCCGATAAACACCTGTGAGCGTTGATCCATATTTGCACCAATGTGAAGCCACATTGAACCAGTTACGCTGTTTTCACCAGTTGGGCGAGCAAAACGACCAGTAAGCATATTCATACCGTTGAACTGAGCGTGGCTTGCGATGCGGTCAACTTCAGCAATCAAAGAAGAAACTTCAACCTGAATCATCATGCGGTCTTCATCTGTGTAGATTCCGTTTGATGATTGAACGGCGAGTTCGCGGATTCTCTGAATTACATCTTCTGTTTCCTGAAGATAGCCTTCAGTTGTCTGAATGAAAGAAATACCATTCTGAGCATTCTCAGAAGCCTTGTTCAAGCCACGAATCTGGCTGCGCATTTTTTCAGAAACAGCAAGTCCTGAAGCATCGTCACCTGCGCGATTGATTTTAAGACCAGAAGAAAGTTTTTCCATATTCTTCTGTTTGTTGGTTTCGGTCAAACCTTCTGAACGCTGTGCAAACATAGCACTCATGTTGTGATTGATAACCATAATGTATCTCCTCTAACTATGATTTTCAGAGTTACAGTCAAACATTACTATGTTTGCTGCCCCCCGGGTTTACCACCCTTATATTTTTAATTTCGGCTTTTAGCAAAACGACTTTAGAGAATTCGTAAAAAATTTGTAATTTTTTTATCTCCGTTTGCATTCACTAATGAAAACTACGCACGCTGGATGTTGTAGATTCCCGACCAGCTGAACTTGACATTCGACTGTGGAAGAGAAGACCATTTTCCGCCACGAATTTCCTATAGGAGTTCATCTTGTCGCAGCAGATATCCGTCCCCGATTTTATCCGCCCATGTTATGCAATGCGTCAAGGATTTTCTGCCGCCAGTAGAACGATGCGTCAGGTCGATTCCGCAGATTGCCACCGAATACGGTGATTTCGTTCAGCTCCTTTTTTGTAAGTTTTTTAGTTCCCTGCTATCTCTTGTGCGGTCATTTTTTACTTCTACGATGGAATTTTAGTAGATTTCATTCTTTTGTGCAAACAGAGCCATTAGTTTTTCTTTTTTTAAAAGGGTTCAGGCGGCACACGGGGAGGAAAACACCGCCCGCCGCCGCAAAAGCAAGCAAGG
>CALCEK010000064.1 GCA_937900125.1 uncultured Treponema sp.
GCTTTTTTCGGAGTTAGTTTTTATGAGTAAAAAGATTGTTGCACGTCTATAGGCACCTCCTGCTACAGCGCGTTTTTTTTCAATGCAGCTATTTCTTTTGCAGACAGTGCGCGCTTTGCAACGAGAATGTTATCCATAATGCCATTAAATGCAGGGTCTGAAGACCAATTAGATGCACCCACAAAAATTCCCTGCACATTTTTGGCAAGTCGCGAGGGTGTCATTGGGCAAGGAATACGCTGACAAAGTTTTCCGTTGATGTAGAGTTTTGCAGCTTTTCCATCGATTGTCGCGGCAACATGAGTCCATTCTTCTGTAGGTGGAAGCGGAGCAAGTACAGTGATTCCGCTTAAACCACGTCCAACCACGTCCATTCGGAGTTTTCCCGAAACGCCGTCCATTCCAATCCACAAATCTTCAATTTGGTCACCTATGTCTAGAATGCGCATCCACGGTTTCCAATTCTGCGGATTGACCCACGCCGAAAACGTAAAGCCTTCGCCAGAAAGCACCGATTCATCAAGCAAAAGACATTCATCAGTGCCGTTAAAAACAAGCCCCTGCCCTTCATATCCATCATCAAACTCAGTGCCGTCCATCGCGGTAGTAAAGACATTATTGCCATTTCCAGAATGGTCTACAATTTCCACGCTATCAGCATTTTCATCAAGCTCTTCTTCAAAAGTGTAAAATCCTACAATACCGTCTTTTTTTAAGCCAGAAGCAAAACTTGGCACCAAAAGCGATAATACAACAGCAACCCCACATATCTTTTTTATCTGTTTCATCAATAACCCTCCGTAATTATAAGACAATGCTTACGAATTTGCATTTTCAATAAGCATTGCCTTTTTCTTTTCAAGACACAACACTAGAACCAGAAGCAGAATGCAGCAGGTACTCGGTATGTGATGACTTCGGTTACATTAGACGTTTTGTTCCTATTATATTGGAACTCTACGCCTGAACGGAAATAGCCATTTGCAAAATTCTTTTGGAAATACGGATAGGCATAAACCGTAAAGTATTTTCCCGCCGTATTCTTTTTTGGATTTGCAGCAGGAGCCATCCATTCGCACGTCATTGCAAGGTCATCGAAATAATCAGAACTCACACGCATATCAGAGCCAAACGCCCTTCCCTTTGCATCAGCCGCCGCAATGAAATTGAGGTTTAGACCAACTTCGTAGGGCGTACCCGCGAGCGAGTGAACAGCCTGCAATCCCAAAATATTGTACAGCAATTTCTCATTTTTTGCGATGTAATGGTCATCAGCATACGCAACACGGTCTTCAATGTTGAACGTCCAACCCTCAACAAGCGTAATCCGTGCAGATGCTCCGAGCATATGCGCTGTTACGACTTTGCCAGTATATTCATTGTCTTTTCTCCAGCGCAAATCGTAGCTTGCATTCATCTTTATACCATAGATTAAAGACGGCATATCTGCTTGAAACCACGCCTCGCTAAAGAAGTTCTTTGAATATCCTTCGCTAGAGTCCTTATAATCATTGTTGCCTGTATAGAATGTACCGGGTCGGAATCCACCGATAA
>CALCEK010000065.1 GCA_937900125.1 uncultured Treponema sp.
ATGTTATATCTGGCGTCACCCATGTAAACGAGTTTTTTTCCTTTCAGGCTTCCGAAACGTTCCTTTATCGTAAGCAGATCGGCAAGTACCTGTGTGGGATGATACTCATTCGTCAGACCGTTCCACACCGGGACGCCGGCATTCTCAGCCAGCTCTTCCACGATTTCCTGTCCGAAGCCCCGGTATTCTATACCATCGAACATTCTTCCCAGAACCTTCGCGGTATCTGCTATGCTCTCTTTCTTGCCGATCTGGGAGGATGCGGGATCCAGATATGTCGTGCCCATCCCAAGGTCATGAGCCGCGACCTCAAACGCGCACCTTGTACGTGTGCTGTTCTTCTCGAAAATAAGCGCTATGTTCTTTCCCTTTAAGGATTCCAGCGGTATTCCTCTTTTTTTCTTCAGTTTAAGCTCCGCCGCCAGATCCAGCAGATACATTATCTCTTCGCTTGTATAATCTTTTAGTGTTAAGAAACTCCTGCCTTTTAAATTCATTTTATTTCCCCTCTTATCATAACTTGATTTGACACTTTCAGAATGAATACAGATAAGAATCCGTCGGTCTTGCCGGATCGAATACAGCCGCCGCGTCGATTATATCGCTGACTCCGTCATACCCTCCGTAGACTGCTTCCCACAGTCTGAAGCCGTCAAGCGCCCTGCGGCTCATCCTGAAGAATCCGTCGGAGACCTCATCACCGAACTGAATGACCTGTGTGCTGGAATCGCTGTATGCGAAAATGTTGAAGCCCATGCTCTTTTTTTCCAAAGTATCGCGATATTGTGCGTACAAACGAATCATACCATCCATAAGCGCACGGTGGTCTTTTCTAGTTTTTGAGTTTACTTGTTGCTTTAGACGAGAAAGTGAACCAAAAGGTTCAATATGTCCACCTTTTAGATAGAACTGCCCTTCCGTAATGTATCCAGTGTTATCTGGAACTGGGTGCGTAACATCATCGCCAGGCATTGTTGTAACGGCTAAAATTGTTACAGAACCAGAATCGCTAAAGTCAACCGCTTTTTCATAACGACTCGCAAGCTGAGAATAAAGGTCTCCTGGATAACCGCGATTAGACGGAACTTGCTCCTGTGTAATTGCAACTTCTTTCATTGAATCTGCAAAGTTTGTCATATCTGTCAAAAGAACAAGCACGTCTTTTCCTTGCAAAGCAAATTGTTCTGCAACTGCAAGCGAAAGGTCAGGGATTTTCATACATTCTACCGTTGGGTCAGCAGCTGTGTGAATAAACATAACGGTTTTGCTTAAAGCTCCACCTTCTTCAAGTGTGTTCTTAAAATAGAGATAATCGTCATATTTAAGACCCATACCACCTAGTACAATTACATCAACTTCCGCCTGCATAGCAATACGTGCCAAAAGTTGATTGTACGGCTCTCCAGAAATTGAGAAAATAGGCAACTTTTGAGAAACGACCAATGTGTTAAAAATATCAATCATTGGAATACTAGTACGAATCATACGGTTTGGATTGATACGTTTGGACGGATTTACAGAAGGACCGCCAATTTCAACAAGGTTTTCTGCAAGACTTGGACCGTGGTCACGAGGTTCAGCAGAACCATTGAAAATTCGACCTAACAAGTTATCGCTAAACGATACTTTCATTTCTTGTCCTAAGAAACGTATTTGGTCATTTGTAGAAACACCGCGTCCACCCGCAAAAACCTGCAAGGAAACAAGGTCACCATCAATTTTATTTACTTCGGCAAGGGATTTTCCAAATCGAGTTGTTATTTCTGCCAATTCGTTTAGTTTTACGCCTTTTGCACGAACAGTAATAACGCTACCATTGATACTTTCAATTTTGCTGTATACTTTGTTCATTATTCACCGTCCTTAAGTAATGCTTTAACTTCATTGCTGAGTTGGGCATGTTTTTCGGCAAGCAGATTGTCAATATCAGATTCATGTTTTTTGAATTCATCGCTAAGAAATACTGAATAATTCATATCGGTAAAATTCTGTCGCAAATTATTGAAAAATTCACGAGCATCATCTTTTTCTTGAATGTCAAAACTAGAACCTAGAATGCCAACAATCTTTGTAAATACATAATTTTGTCGCTCTATGCTTGAAGCCCCTTCAACATCGTCAAAAGAATCTTGCTGCATATAAACAGCATCAAGAAATTCACTTTTTAGATAAACGATAAAGTCTTCTAGAGAAGTACCCTCTTCGCCAACAACTTTCATCATTTGGCTGACTTCAGAACCGCGCCGATAAAGCGCACGTGCATATTCAACTCGCTCAGAAACTTGAACTGATTTGTATTTTGACCATGAATCAAGCGGGTCAATTGCAGGGTATCGACGAGCATCGCTTCGCTCACGACTTAGACCATGGAATGCACCAACAACTTTAAGTGTTGCTTGTGTTACTGGCTCTTCAAAGTTTCCACCTGCAGGAGAAACGGTTCCTCCAATTGTAACAGAACCAATTTCGCCAGTTCTAAGTTTTACAATACCCGCGCGTTCATAAAATGATGCAATCGTTGATTCAAGATAAGCTGGGAATGCTTCTTCGCCAGGGATTTCTTCCAAACGACCAGACATTTCGCGCATAGCCTGCGCCCAACGACTTGTAGAATCAGCCAAAAGAAGAACATGAAGTCCCATTTGTCTGTAGTATTCCGCAAGGGTAACACCTGTGTAAACTGACGCTTCGCGAGATGCAACAGGCATTGATGAAGTGTTACAAATGATAATTGTTCTTTCCATTAAGGAACGACCAGTGCGTGGGTCTTTTAACTCTGGAAATTCTGTAAGAGTTTCTACAACTTCACCAGCGCGTTCTCCACAAGCTGCAATGATTACGATATCAACATCAGCATTGCGGCTAGTTGTGTGCTGGAGAACTGTTTTTCC
>CALCEK010000066.1 GCA_937900125.1 uncultured Treponema sp.
TCAAGAAATCTGAACAAGGTTGCTTAAAAAGTCGGCAAGGACAGAAAGTTGGAAAATAGTTTACACAAAACTATTGACACAATCCAGAATTCGAAATAGAGGACTGCTTCGGACGCAAAAAAAAAAACGTGCGTTCCTCAGAAACGTTCCGTTCGTTCCAAGACATCTGCTACGTGTGCATCGCGCTGATGGGAATTGGCAGAATAAAGCCAGAAGCCGTCCGCAGAGGGCTATTCCAGAATATGCCCCACATGCCGCTTTTCAAAGAATATGTCGCGGTTTGTTAACACGATGATTGCTGCAGCGACCGTCACAACGATGGTTTCCACGCATTTTGTGTTCGGTGTCATCGCAATTTTTTCCTGCATAAAGTTCTCGAAAAGGTGGAAGACGATGCTTGCGAGCATACTGCGCCCGTTCTTCACATACACCCATGTCGTGATGAATCCCATCGGAACTACGGAGATGAAAAAGTTCAGCATGTAGAAAACGCTCATCGTGCGGATTTCCGCCTGATAGGTGCCTGGAATAAAGAACAGTGGCAGATGCCACGCGCCCCACACAAATCCAAAAATGACCGACTCCTTGAACCATGAGCAGTATTGGGCGATTGAATCCTCGCCGTATCCCCGCCAGCCCACCTCCTCCAAAACAGAGGCAAGCAAAATTGTGAGAAGCGCAGAGCTGACTCCCGGTCCGTCGAACGAAAATCCTTCTGTAAAAGAAAACTGCTCCAGTGATTCGCCGAACAAAACTGAAAGCAGGATGGAAGAAGTCACAATAGCGGCAAAAATCAAAAAGCCCAGGAGGATGTAAAGAGGCTTTAGCTTGTAGAAGCCGAAAAGCTTTCGCTTGAAGTCCTTTTTCAGCGCATCGCTTTTTGAGGTGAACACGGTGATTATTGCGACCGTTGCGGGACTTACTAGCCCAAGGAGAAGTCCTATAGTGCAGCTTGCGCCCTCGTTGAACAGAATCGCAAAAAGCCAGAATACCCACGTCACGGCAAACACAGTCAGATAAAATCGCTTGGTTTATAAATATACATCTTTCACGCTCCTTAACTCTGTAATAATCACTCTGCGCCAAAAATCTGTGCCTCACTCTTCCAGCCGTTCAGTTCCACGACCAAATCTGTAGGCGGGTGCATTTCCGTGCTTTTTTTTTGTGCGCCTTGAGCTGATGATTTTTGAGTCGGAATCCACAAAACGGGTGAAGCGACCCGCGTTCTCAAGGCAAAACTCCGTGCCGTTTTTCATGCTGATTTTGGACGTGGCGTGAATCTGGTTTAGGCAGAGCCTTCCTTTCGCGCCGTCGAGCTCAACGTTCAAGTTTGAGTTCGTGTCAAACTCCATGCACCCGCTTGCGTTCGTGACAAAAACCTCCTCTGCCTTTCCCGAAAATTCAATCTTCCCAAAGCTCATGTCGCGGATTCTGAGGCGGCTCACATGGGAGGAAAGCTCTACGTCCGCCACAAATTTTTCCGGAATGCGCACAAGGATAAAAAGCTGCTCCTTTGCCGCAGTGTCGGACAGCTTCGCAGAGCGATGAACCTTAACGTCCATTCGCCACCTATCCTCAATGATTTTCACCTTCACCAGACTTGAAAGCTCAAGGAGCTGGTTTGAAGCGGCGCACACCAGAATCTTTTCATCGGCATTTTTCTCTATGATGATTTCGTGTGCCACGCCGACTTTGAGGTCAATCCGCTTCTTGCCGTCAAGGTCGTATTCGGTGCGACTTTCGTAAAGAAACTCGTTTTTGGAAACAAGGCTTTTCTCTTCACTCACGAGAGAATCGAGCGACTCGTTGAAGAGCGAGGAAATCGCAATCAGATTTGCGATGTCGGGGAGGCCAGTGCCACACTCCCACTTGGTGATTGCCTGTCGACTCACATGGATTTTTTCTGCTAGTTGCTCCTGCGAAAGTGCCTTCTGCTTTCTGAGCGTCTTTAGTTTCTCTGCAAAGTTCATGGTTACTCCTATTTGCAGGCAGTGTAGCATATTTTTCCCCTGCTTAACAGAAATCAGCGGTGACAAAATGGAATTTTTATGCT
Organism: uncultured Treponema sp.; assembly: GCA_937900125.1. Lineage (GTDB taxonomy): Bacteria > Spirochaetota > Spirochaetia > Treponematales > Treponemataceae > Treponema_D. Next base: position 2,054 of record CALCEK010000066.1, read on the forward strand.
ACGTATCGTGGCATGCCATTGCGCTACGCTTGACTCTTTCTAGAGAGTACCCATATGTAATAATCCTGACGTTAGGAAAAATTGTAAAATTTTCGTAATCATTTTTTCTAAAAAAGTGTGTAATTTTAAATTTTGTTGTTTGTTAAAACAAAACGTTCGGATTTTCTTCATTTCTAAAATACCATTTTTATATACCAATCTTAAGAACTTTCGTTTCAATGGTTAAATTTGCACTCTTTGTTTTCACAATCAAAAACCTAACGATAGATATATTTTTTATGTTTTTTTCGTATTTAAATAAATTATGTGATTCTATTTATGGAGGAAAATTAATATTGATATTTTTATTGTGAACAAGATTATCTATTTTAAAATTGTAGTAAATAGTAATTCCCCAAACAAAATACATTTCTAGCTATTTGTACCTAAATTCTACCATAAATATCAAATATTAGGCGAGAGATTCCAATATCTTACATTTGTTCTAAATTTTCAATCGTAGCAAGAATGTGTTTTTATCTTTTTATACATGGTTATCTCTAAAAATTGCAATTTTTAGAGATAACTCTGAAAAAGCGATGTTTTAAGTCGTGAAATGCCCACATTATTTTGTAGTATGAAAATTCTTATTAAAAAATTGTGATGAGAGTTTTATTTCAGATTAGAGTAAGAAAAAAGTAATTAAGAAAGTGCTGCTCTCCTTAGAGTAAATATCTATTGAGAAATTATCATTTTTTAACTAATGAAGCTCCCCGACGCAGAGCGGTGAGGAATTAGATCTTCCTTAGATTAAAATAATCTTAAAATGATAATCTAGACATATATCGTTTTATACGGAGATTTTGAAAAAAAAAACATAAAATAATCTTAAAAAGTCTTTAAGAAAAAAAAGATGCTTATTTAGCTGACGTATATCGTCTCACAGTTGGTTTTAAAACTAAATTAGTCATAAGCATGAATACAAAATTTAAGTTTATTTTAAAAGATATAAACTTAAGTCTATAGAATATTTAAGAATTTTTAATACAACTCCAGAAAATACATTTTACATAAAGTATATTCAAAAATAAGTGCACAAACATTTTTAAACGTCTGCTCTCGGGATAAATCGTTTTCCTAACGTTTGTTTTAGAGATAGGGATACATAAGCTTAAAATTTCAAATTTCAAACTTAACCTTTTTCTATAAAAAATGGATAAAACAAAAGTCAAAAAGAAGAATACCAGATGTATTTCTTTTCTTGGGGGGAATAACTGAAAATTGTATAGTATACTTGTTTTTTGTATACACTATTTATGTATTTTATGGCATCTAAAAGCGGGTTTTTACCGCGTTGATAATTTGTTACCAAAGGTTACTTTTGGAGAGCAAAGTTTGCCAAAATTTCTGGCCGAGTCAAACAAAGCAAAGACTTTCTCGAAATAAATCTCAGGTTAAGAGGCGACTGATATATAGAAATACACACAAGGCGTTGTATAAATTTAACATCTTCTGTATTAAAAAGTAAAAAAATCAAGAATTTTATACTTTTTTCGACTAAATTATAATAATAGTAGATATTATTTTTACTAATATGGATAACAAAATGCACACTTTGCCAGAATTGCGTATTTAAGATTATTTTTGGGAAAAAGTTTGTTTTTGCATAAATATTAAAACATTGATTTACTATTAAATTATTTACACATAACTCGTTGACCTGAGTGGAAACAGGTTTCCGAACAGGTCTATTGCTAATTTTGGCTGAGAAATATTCGCTCGAAATGGCAAAAAGTCATGGTACGAGTGATATTGGTATCCCCCTGCCAACTCAGCTACAGGGGCAATCTATAGATAATTCATGTTTCCCGCAAAGAAATATGTTTCGCTTACACTCAACAATGACGACAGAGCCACGCCTTTACGATTCTTTGAAACTACGTTTCTCAGAATGATGCGAAAAAAATTCTGGGCAAGCTTTTAATTTAAATATAAAGCCGAGCTTTACCAAGTGTTTAAGCGTCTTATTTTTTACACTCTAAATATATAAAATATCTAAATATGTCTATAAAAGTATAACGCTCTGCGTTTTAATTATAAGGGGGTATAAAGATATACTAAGTATAGGTATGTAAAAGGTGCAGTTTTTGTCCAAGAAAAAACTATCTCAAGAGCAAGCACAAGGTGCTTGCGAAAGAAAAAATGCCCGATTAAAAAAATAGCCAGATTTTATGCAAAGGAGCTTTTTTCTTGACTCCCCCGCTAAAATCTGGCTAAGGATAACCTTTAAACTATTTTAAAGGCCTAAAAAATCTCCTTCCAATCGGAGATTCCCAACGTTGTAGCATTAAAAACAAGCGCGACTTTATGAATCGTTTTTCCCATATCCTTGTATCGTGCTGTGTATTTTTTTTCGTCAATGCGAGCTAAAGCATCTGCCAGCACGTCTTCAACGGGAAAGCCTTTATCTGCTTTAAGGATAAATACATATATGTCCGTGTCCGTCTGCAAAATAATATCGTTACGAATATCGAGCGAACTGTTTGGCTGCAAAACTTCAAAGCCTGTCAACTGTAAAATGCTATGAAATGCCACCAAAAAAATCTGCTCAGGAGTTTCCTTTTTTTTCTTTACGGCGGGAATGTCCTTTATAATAGAAGAAAAATGCTCAAAAAACAAAGCCAGCTCACCAGCTTTGAGTTGTTCCGTAAACTGAGAAATTTCTGTTCCTAAGCGGGAGGCTGTTCCAATATTTGTGTAAAATGACAAAACTCCCTTTAAAAATCCCTGCCGAACTTCCGCATTTGGCAAACCGAGATGACATAAATTGTTTTTTGCGTCCGAATTTTGCAATGTTAAATATCCGCATTGATAAATCAGCGTGATTAGGTCATCTTCTGTCCACCTATAATCACTCAAAGACTCAAAATCAACCGAAAGTCCTAAAATAATATTAAATAAATCGTAACGGCTAGCTTGCAACATTTTTATGAGCATAGCGGGAAGCCCCGTCTGAAACCAATACGAGCCAAATTCTCTAGAATCTAAGGCATTTAAAAGGCTAAATGGGTTGTAAAGCTTTTGAAAATTGTCCGTTTGCCGCACAAAATTATACCCCCCATACCTATCAGAAACATCTTTTAAAATTGTTTGAGGAGAAACTGAAAAATCTGCGGCAAAAGCTTCGAGTTCTGGGGCAAAATTTTCCTGAATTTCGTCCTGCGTAAAGCCACAAATGTTTGCAAAATCTTTATGAAAACTGATGTCCTTAGCTTGGTTTGAGCCGTTAAAAATGTTTACGCTCGCAAACTTTGTAATCCCACACATTAAGACAAATTTAAGGTAAAAATCATTTCCATTTAAAACGCTATAAAATTCCCGCAAAACATCGCGATTGTGGTTTTCTTCGGGAGTAAAAATCGCATCCAAAATGGGCTTATCGTAATTGTCAATCAAAATAACGACAGGTTTTCCGCTAATTTCGTATGCTCTCCGAATAATATGCTCAAATCGACTAGAAAATGACCTGCGTTCTTGGTGCTTGCCGTAGCGCGTTTCTTGTTCGGATAAAAACGCCTCAAGAAAATCTTCAAGTCTGCCTTCTTGCGTGTAAACATCGGTGCTAAAATCGAGCGTAAAAACTGGATATTCTTGCCATTCGTCTTCAAGTGCAGAGATTGCGAGTCCTTCAAACAAATCGCGCCGTCCGCGAAAATACGCTTCAACTGCGGAAAGCAACATTGTTTTCCCAAAAAAGCGCGGGCGGGTCAAAAAATAAAAACTCCCAGTTTTTGCCATTTTGTAAACGAACAAACTTTTATCAACGTACAAATAGTTTTCGCTGCGAACTTTTTCAAAATCGTGGATTCCAATTGGTAATTTTCGTGATTCACTCATAAAAAAAGTATAGCAGATGTGGCAACTAGATTCCAGACACATTTTGCACTATACTAATGAAAAGTCAAAGATTCGGAATAGCAAATTTCTTAGTTTTCCGATTTGTTTTGAGGAGAATATGTTTCCACCGTTTGAGCAAAGTGCCGCATTTGAAGAATGTAAAAAAATGATTTCGCTACTTGACGCTGGTTTTTTGGAGCTAAAATGCGATTCCGAGCCGCAAAATCGTAGCCGACGCGGAGTTATGCTTGGCGTTTTGCTTGCAACGGATTTTGATGGAAAAACGTGGATTCTAAAAACCGTATCTGGACTGCGAAATTCGCTTGCGCTTTGCGATGGCATTTCTGACCCAAATTCCATTTACGTTGAGCCGATTGTGGATTCTAAAACGATAGATGCAGCTCTTTTAAAAAACGATTTTGAAATTCACCAGTTGACAAATGAAATAAACGCGCTAAAAAAGAACAATGAGCAAACAAAAACTCTTGCCCGCTTAAAAGAAAAACGCAAAAACCTAACGAACGAATCTTTGAACAAAGTCCGCCAGCTGTATGCGTTTTTTTGCGCTGACGGAAAAATGCGTCCGCTCAAGGAAATCTGCAAAAAAAATCCGCCAACGGGAATAGGGGATTGTTGCGCCCCAAAACTTTTGCATTACGCATTCAATTTTAATTTGACTCCACGTAGCATGGCGGAAGTTTTTTATAGTTTTATTCCCAACGATAGCTTACACGGAAAACTTTTTTCTCCTTGTGATAGCCGCTGCGCTTTGATTTTGCCCGCAATGTTGGGACTTGAAATTGTTTACCGAGATTCGAGCATTGTCGTTGTAAACAAACCGAGTGGACTTTTGAGCGTTCCAGGACGTGGGGCGGACAAACAAGATTGCGTTGTGAATCGATTAAAGCGACTTTTCCCCGATTGTATTGCGCAACCTGCCGTGCATCGACTTGATATGGAAACCAGCGGACTTATGGTTTTGGCGTTTACAAAAGAATCCCATCGAAAGCTTTGCGCACAATTTGCATCTGGCGCAGTAAAGAAAAAATACGTTGCGCTTTTAGATGGCGATTTTCAAAAAAAGCAAATTTCGCCTTGCGGAACAATGAATTTGTTTTTTCGACTCGATGTTGAAAATCGCCCGCACCAAATTTGGGACGCGGAAAATGGAAAACTTTCTATAACAAATTGGAAAATTATCCGATTGGAAACCTATCGACCGATTAACAAAAAAAAGCGAACCGTGACTCGTGTGGAATTTTTTCCGCAAACAGGCCGAACTCACCAATTGCGCCTTGCCGCCGCAGACAAACACGGCTTTGGCATTCCGATTGTAGGCGACTCGCTTTACGGAAAATGCGATGACGGCGAACGGCTTTTTTTGCACGCGGAAGAAATTACGTTTTTGCATCCAACAGACGAGCGAATTATGCACTTTACAGCAAAATGCCCATTCTAATTATCCGTCCTTCTTGAAAAACGTAATTCCGAAGAATCTGTGTAAAAAGGGATTCTAGGGAATTTTTGAATAAAACAGTTACTTCCTATAATGTACATTCTGTCTACCTAAATAAAATAAGGAATCACCCTAAAAATGCTTACCTCACCCCCAACATAAATTAAAATCCCCGAAAAATCTAGTTTCTCTGTAAAACAAACGCTAGATTCTTTATACATTGCGGGAACAGAATGACCTACTAGACAGACTCTAGGCATAACAAAAAAATAAATCACAAAAAATTCAAAATCATTGCGCGGACAAAAAGCAAAATTGCGCAAGAAAAAATGCTCGCCACATACATTAGTCGATTTGCCCGAAAAATATCTTCTGCCTCTGCTTTGCGCTTTGCATCTCCGAGCGTTGGCTTTTTTTCTAAGATTCCGCCGTAATATGCAGGACCCGCTAAACGCAACCCTAAAGCTCCCGCAAACGCACTTTCGGTTTGGGCGGAATTGGGACTTTGGTGTTTGTAACGGTCACGCAAAAAAATTTTAAGCGCGGACAGTGCATCTAAGCGCAAAAATGCGGCGGCTAAAATTGTACAAAATGCGGAAAATCGTGCGGGAATAAAACCTGCAACGTCATCAGCGCGGGCGGCAAAGCGTCCAAAATATTCGTAGCGGGCATTTTTGTAGCCTATCATTGAGTCCATCGTGTTGACTGCCTTGTACAACATTCCGCCGACGGGGCCTGCTAAGAAAATATAAAATGCTGGTGCAATAATCCCATCGTTTGTACTTTCGGCAACGGTTTCTACTGCAGCACGAATTACGCCTTCTTCGCTAAGATTTTCTGTATCGCGTCCTACGATTCTGGAAACGGCTTTTCTTGCTCCGCTTAAGTTTTTGTTTTTGAGTTCTTTTGCAACATTTGCGCTCTGTCGGCACAAATCATGGGGAGCAATGCAAGTGCAAGCAACAAATGAATCAAATGCAAAACCGACGATGGGATTTATTTTCCAAGCGAACTTTTGCAAAACAAAAACAATAATTCCGCTTGAAAAAAAAACGCTAAAAAAAAGAAGTGCGCCTTTTGAAAATGCACAAAAAGCGGAATCTTTTGGCGAATATAATTTCTTATCTAAAAAGGAAATAAGTTTTCCGATAAAACGCACTGGATGCGGAAACCATTCGGGGTCGCCAAAAATTGCGTCTAAAATAAATGCGGCGGGGAGTAACAAAAAAATGTAATACTTTACAATAAAATCAGAAAGCATTTTTTTCTCCCAAAAATGATTCGTAATCTAGTCCTGTAAAAATGCCGTGTTCATAGGAAAAGCGAATTTTGTAGCCGCTTCCACATTCGCCCTGCCACTCGTAGCGATTCTTTTTTTCTTGCGGAAACAAAAAGCGCATAAGGCAGAAGATGGTTCCGCCATGCACACAAAGGCAGCTGGTGTTTGCCTTAAAACCCAAATTTTTAAAAGCGTTTAAAACTCTTGTTTGCATTAAAACAAAACTCTCGCCATTCGGACAGACATTCGATTCAAAGTCATCGGAAATCCAATTTTGAAAATCAGAATCGTTTTTTAATTCCGCGTATGTTTTTCCTTCAAACTTTCCAAAATTCATTTCGCGAAAATCGGGAATGGGAATCTGCGGAATCTTTTGCCACAAAATTTTTGCCGTTTGCGTAGTGCGCAAAAGTCCGCTTGTAAAAATGACGCTGGGGTTTTCCTTGACTGCCTGACGTTTGGTTTCCAAAGCCAAAATGCCGTTTTTGCACAATGGCTCGTCCGTCCAACCGCAATAGCGTTTTTTTAAATTTGAAAGTGTCAAGCCGTGCCGAAGCAAAAAAAAACTGCCCGTCAAAAAATCACCTCCGCAATTCCGCAAAAAACGCGCACCACTGAACTGCATTTTGCAAGTGCCTGAAGGTAACGTCCGGTTTCTTCGCGCCACAGGCGTTCAAATGGGTCTTGCGGAACTATGCCGCACTGAATGTTGGTCGCAATAAAAATTGTGCCTTGAGGAAAATCGGTTTTGAGTGGAACATTTTCTTTTGTGCAAAAATAAACGTATTCTTCAAGGTGAGAAAAACACTTTGCCGAAAAATCTGGCGGGGAAAACCGAGTGCAAACAAAAATTTCGTCTTGTGAAATTGAAAATTGTTTTTTTGCAAATTCTGTTTTTCCTTGCGCGATTCCGCCAAAAATTAACGTCCATTTTTTTGGGCTTGGCGGAGAAAAAAAATCTTTTGGAAAAGCGTACGCGCCTTTTTTTACAAGCGGGATTCCATTTTGCACTTCTACTACAGTGTCGCAGTTTTCTGAAAGAAAGCGCAAAACTTTTGCATACAAAAATGCCCAGTCCGCAGTAAAATCTTTTTTGGTTGCGGGTATGACGGTGTTTGCGGAAAGTCCATTTTGCACTGAACTAAAATTTGCGCCATTAGCAAAACAAGAAGAAAAAATGTAATCTGAAACAAAAATGACATTGCAAAAACGATTTAGAATTTTTTGTAAAAGTAAAATTGTACTCTCCCCCGCTCCACAAAAAAAATTCCATTCCCCTTCAAAAAAATCAAAACACAAATTTGTAAACAAAGCCGTGCAAGAGTCAAGCAAAATTACACTTTGTTTTGGGAGCGCAGGAAAAGCCGTTTTTCCGTCCCACTCAACTGTTATAAAATTTTTTCCGATTCGATTTTTTTGGTGAGTCGCAATTCGATTTTTGTCTTCCTCATCTTGCGCTCGCATTGTGGCAATGTAATAAATGTCGCACTTTTTTTGCTCAGAAATTTGCAACGCGAGTTTTTCTGCCAAATTGGATTTTCCACTTTTGCTTCCGCCCAAAAACAACGTTTTCATTTTGCCTCACAAATTTTTTAAATACGAAGAATCGATTGCCGCTTCGGAAAAACTTGCCATGCCACTCATCATCGCTTCTGCTGCCAAAAGAATTTGGAACGCAAGCGGGCAACCACTCCCCTCGCCTAGCCGCATTTGCAAATTTAAGTATGGCGTTATGCCGATTTCTTTACACGCAATTTTAAAGCCTGGCTCTGCGGATTCGTGCGACGCGAAAATGTAATCTTTTACAACGGGCGTTAATCGGTATGCGCAAAGAGCTGCAACTACGGAAATGAATCCGTCAATGACGATGGGGAGCGATTGTTCTGCCGCGCCCAAAAAAACTCCGCACATTGCCGCAATGTCCAATCCGCCGACTGTGTGCATAATTTCCAAAACAGAATTTTTTTGTAAGCGATGAAACGAGAGAGCTTCTTTTATTACAGATTTTTTGTGAGCAAAATTTAAATCTGACAATCCGCTTCCGCGCCCAACAATTTTTTCCGCATCTTCTTCGGTGAGTGCGCACAAAACCGCCGCTGACGTGCTTGTGTTTCCGATTCCCATTTCGCCAGTTCCCAAAAGGGAAATCCCAAAAGTCTTTGCCTCTTTTGCTAAATCCATTCCAAGTAAAATTGCGCGAATTGCTTCTGATTTTGAAAATGCCTCTTTGCGCAAAAATGATTCTGTTCCGCGCCGAATATGTTTGTCAAGCACTAGTGGATTTTTGCTTTGCTCAATCATTCCAACGTCCACCACCTGAACTTCATCTCCAAAAAAACGCGCCAAACTTGACATTCCCGTTTTTCCTTGAGTCATATTTTCTGCTTGCGAAAGCGTTACGGACTGCGGTGTTACAGAAACGCCTTCTTGCACAATTCCATTATCTGCGCACAAAACAATAATGCGCCGTTTTTGGAGCGGAACAAAAAGTTTTTGCGAAATACAAGAAAGCTGAACGGCAATTTCTTGTAGGCGACCTAAACTTCCTGGCGGCATAGCAAGTGTTTGTTGAAAGGCTTTTGCTTTTTCTCCAAAGCTTTTATCTGTTTCTTTGATTTTTGAAATTCGTTCCATTAAGATTTTTTCTTCTGCGTCCATTATTTTTTCTCCAAACATTTTAAAATGCTCGAACATAATTTTTCGTTTTGTTCGGGAAGCAAAATTGCGGTTCTAAAAAAATCTTCGCCTAAACCAAAATACAAAGAACAGTCCCGAATAAGAATCTGGTGTTTTTGCAAAAGCATTTTGCTGAGATTTTTGTCCGCCTTAAAAAGCAAAAAATTTGCATCGGAAGGAAAAACTGTAAATCCAAAGTCGCTAAATTTTTTGTAAAATTTTTCTTTTTCTTCTTTTACAAGTTTGCGCGTTTGTAAAAGATACGAATCTAAATCGGACAAAGAAGAAAGGCAAGCTAAACCTGCGCACTGTGCAAGCGAGGAAACAGCCCACTCACTTTGAAAAAATTTGAGTTTTAAAATCAAATCAGTATTCGGAGAAAAACACATTCCTAAACGCAAACCTGGAAGCGCAAAGATTTTTGTAAACGCATCAAGAACTACAATTTTATTGTACTCAGAAAAAAATTGAACCGCACTCGTTTTCCAACCATCTTCGGCAAAGCCCAAAAAACATTCATCAAAAAAAATCCAAGTGTCAGTTTTTTTGCAAACGCGAATCAATTCTTTTTTTTGCTCAAGCGAGAAATTTTTTCCATAAGGATTTGCTGGACTGCAAATAAAAATTGCATCGGGTTTTATTTTTTCTATTGCAAGCAAAATAGAATCGTCAAAAGAAAAATCATTTTCCGCAAAAAGACGCACCCGATGAATCGCACATTGCACCGACAAAAGCGAACGCTCGTAGCCTGAAAAACTTGGTTCAACAATAATCGCGCTCCGCAAAAAAAGTGCGTGTACAAAAGTTTGAATTAAATCGCTTGCGCCGTTCCCGAACAAAATCTGATTGCGCGGAATATTTCTAAAAGCGGAAAGTGCATTTGTAAGTTCCGTGCAATTTGGGTCGGGATAGGAAATAACTGAATCAATTTTTTCCTGAAGATTCTTTTTTACATTTTCCATTAGCCCAAGCGGATTTATGTTTACAGAAAAATCGAGTGAAACATTTTGTTTTGTCTGCAAAAAATTTGCGCCCCCATGAATAAATTGTTTTGAAAAATCAGGCGTTTTTTTTGTTCTAAGATAATTCATTATGCGCTCGTAATTTTCTATATTATGAGGAAATACGCAATCTATGCAACTTTTAATTTTGCCGTTTTCTTTTTGAATGTACTTTGGATTTCCAGGGCATGGATTTAAAGAGTAAAGCGGACAAAAGCAAAATAGACAATTCATTTTTCCATCGGAGTCGCCAGAAATTTTGTGGCAGGGAAAAGATGCGCACGAATGATTTTCAAAATAGCGGGCGGAATTTTGCATAACTACTGCTCCAAAAAATCTGCAATAAATTCTGGACAAGAATCATAATACAGATGCGGAAAACCTGCAAGTGTGTTTTCAAAAGAAACTATGCTTTTCCATTTTTCACCCGTGGCCGCCTTTTGCGCAAAAAAAGCCGAGCCGTTGTTTGTGCTTTCAAAATAATGAAATTCGTGTCCTTTAATTGAATGGAATTTTTTCCCTTCACAATTCGTGTACTCCGCATAGCCAAATCTTATGAGCTTGTGTGCATAAAAGGACTCACCTTTAATAGCACCTACCATTTTAAACTTTTGCCCTTCTTTTGTTGACAAAAATTGTTGCAAATATAAAAAACCGCCGCACTCTGCCAAAACTTTTGAACCATTTTTTACAGCACAAAAAATATCTTGCGCCGTCCCAGTAGATGCGGAAGTTGTCGCTGACGCCGCTCTTCACCAGTCCGCTGATGTGGTCGCTGGTGACGCAGCTGATGGGCGTGTCGTGTGCAGAGAACGCCATGGCGCCCGGATAGTCATTGCAGAAGTTGCCGGCCATGCATCGCCCGTCGTCGTTGCTGCCTGTCATGCGGTAGCGTATCTTCGACGTGGTGGCGTCGCGGTAGTTGTTGGCAGGTCTGTCCTCATTGCAGGCAAAAATCTCATGCCCGTGGGTATAGGGGTCGAAGTCGCCATGGTGCTGTGCATCACCGTGGCCCAGTCCGGTGGTGGAGAGGCCCTTGCCGTTGTCGTCGATGACCATGGAGCCGAAGCATATCTCGTCGCGTCCGTCCCAGTCCACGTCGGCAATGGCATAGTTATGGTAGCCCTGCCCGTAGTAGGGCGAGCCGCTGGTGTTATTGGTCCATGTCCAGCGGGTGCTGAGCTGGTGGGTCACGGGGTCCACGTCGTAGGCAATCATCTTGTGGCGCGTGTAGATGCCGCGAGCCAGGAAGATGCTGGGACGGCGGCCGTCGAGATAGGGAGCACCGAAGAAATGCTTCGTAGAGCGGTGGCCGTAGCCGTCGCCCCAAGCCGCGTTGAGATCGGTCTCACCGCTCTCAAGTCGCTTCAGGGGATAGTCCATAACCACATAGGGCTTTCCTGTGGCACCGTCCATGTACACCAGGTACTCAGAACCCTCGTGCACGAACCACTGTCCGCTGCTGGTAGCGGCGAGGTAGTTCTTCGTCTTGTCGCCGATGACATACTCCGTACCGTCGGCCATGTGTATGACGGTGCCGTCGGCGGCACGCATCAAGGCCTCGGCACGGCCGTCCTGGTCCCAGTCGTAGGCCACGATGTTCTGCTCATTGTTCTGGAAGTCGGCCATGTTCGGCCCCAGGTCAACCCACCAAAGGCGTGTGCCGTCGAGCTTGTACACCTCGAAGATGAAGTACTCGCCGTTATAGCCGGCCTTCTGGTAGCTGGTGCCGGCCCAGCTCTGGTTGTCGAGCTTCAGCAGAATCTCCACCTCGCCGTCGCCGTCCACATCGGCACAGCAGGCATCGTTGGGCACATAGGTAGAGGTAAGGGTGCCGTGGTTCATCTTTATCTCTTTGTAATGGGCAGTCCAAGGCGTCAGAGCGGCACACTGCTGCTGCTCCACGCCGCGCACCACGGCGCTCACCGTATAACTGGAGGCGGTGGAGCCGCCGGTGTCGGTGTAGTTAGAGACACTGAGGCCGTCGGCGATGAGCACGCCGTCGCGATAGAGGTTGTAAGTCACATCATAGTACTCCTCGCCCAGCACACGCCATGAGCAGTACACGCCGCCAGTCACCTTGACGGCCACCAGGCCACGGTCCAGCCGGTCCGTGGCACGCTGCGCACTGGCCGTTGCCGTGCCCATCAGGCAGACCATCGCCAGTAGCAAAACTTTCTTCATCTTTCTCATTGTTATATGTTGCGTTATCGTTAATTGGTCACTTTACCACCTGTTAGTTATATCGTGTTTAAGCTGCAAAAATAACGAAAAAAGATGAAACGACCGAAAAAAACATCTTTTTTTTTGTACTACAGCCCAATTATTCCATTTATTTTTTGTAAGTTTGCAACCAAAATCAAACCAAATCATCATGAACAGACTACTTTACTGCACCATGGCACTGGCCATGACTGCCACCATGACAACCCGCGCACAAGTGACGCCGACAAGCCAAATGGAGAAGCTGGACCGCGGCCTGGTGGTCGTTCCCTCCTCATCGTTTCAGAACTTTGTAAGCTGGCGACTGCTTGGCACCGACGACAAGGATGCCACCACCTTCGACCTGCTGCGCAATGGCGAGGTGATAGCCACCGACCTGAAGAATACGAACTACAAAGACACCAAGCCCATCGGCACGGCTGAATATCAGGTAAGGGTGAAGGTGAACGGCGAGGTGGTGGAAACCACGGAGGTCGTGGCACAATGGGACAAGATTTTCAAAAGTCTGAAACTGGAGCGCCCTAAGGGCGGCATCCACGCTTCGTGGGACGGCGGCACGAACGTTCCCTATGCCTACTACCCCAACGACATGAGCGTGGGCGATGTTGACGGCGACGGCCAATATGAGCTATTCCTGAAGTGGGAGTCGACCCACGCTCAGGACAACTCTTTTTCGAAGGGCTATACCGGTAACACCATCATTGACTGCTACCGCTTAGACGGCACGCGCCTGTGGCGCATTGACCTGGGAAAGAATATTCGTGACGGAGCACACTACACACAGTTCATGGTCTACGACTTCGACGGTGACGGGCGTGCGGAGATGATGTGCAAGACGGCCACCGGCTCGAAGGACGGCCTGGGTAACTACGTGAACCAGGCAGCCACCGATGCCACAATCAAAGGTCACGACAACACGAAGGACTACCGTAACAGCGGCGGCCACATCCTACAGGGCCCGGAGTACCTGACCGTGTTTGAAGGCCTGACGGGACGCGCCATCCACACCACCTGGTATCTGCCGGGACGGGCAGGCACCGGCGCCTACTTGCCCTCGGGCAGCAAAGCCTCATCGGGCGAAGGCGGCTCGGAGCTGGGCAAGGTGAGTGCCTTCCCCAACGGTTTCTGGGGCGACAACTACGGCGGCCGCTCGGAGCGCTTCCTCGCCGCCGTGGCCTACATCAACGGCTACGACCGCCCTGCCTGCGGCATCTTCACCCGGGGGTACTATACGAAGGCATACGCCTGGGCCGTCAGCTTCGACGGCACGCGCCTACACACCGAGTGGTTGCACGCCTCGCCCAGTGCCACGCAGTCGCTGGTGTTCAACCAGACCAACACCACCGCCATCAAAGTGGAGGTGGACACCGTCGACGGCGACGTGCTGATGCGCAATCCCGTTCGCACGGCACCTGCCAACACGGGCGGGGTGAAAAGCAGCGACACCAATGGCGGCATCGTGGGCAGCAACACGCTCTACGGCAACGGAAACCACAACCTGAGCGTGGCCGATGTGGATGGCGACGGCTGCGATGAAATATTGTGGGGTGCAGCAGCGCTGGACAACGACGGCGTGCTGCTCTACGCCACTGGCTACGGCCACGGCGACGCCATTCACGTGGGCAAGATGATTCCCGACTCGGCCGACCTGTATGTGTTCGACGTGCATGAAGAGAAACTCACCTCGGCCCACGGCTCGTGGGACCTGCACAACGCCCGCACGGGGCGCATCATCTGGAAGGGAGGCAGTGCCGACAAGGACAACGGGCGCGGCATGGCGGCAGCACTGAGCAGCAGTCTGCGCGGCTACCAGTTCTGGTCGAGCGATGAACGCCAGCCGCGATCGGCAACCACTGGAGACGTGGTCATCAGCAAGAACTGCTCGGTGAACTTCCGCATCTACTGGGACGGCAGCTGCCAAGACCAGTTGCTGGACGGCAACTATAAATACGGCAGCGACATGTGGGTACAAACGTCCCATGCTGAACCCACCATCCAGAAATGGAACGGCAGCAGCTTCACCGACGTCATCAAGTTCTATTCCTCGACCTACAACAACGCACAGACGGCCAATTACACCAAGGCGACGCCCTGTCTGCAGGCCGACCTGCTGGGCGACTGGCGCGAGGAGCTTATCATGTGGAACAAGAACGATTCTTCAGAAGTGATGATTTTCTCCACCTGGACACCCACCGACTATGTGGTTCCCACGCTGATGCACGACCATGTGTACCGCATGGGCATCTGCTGGCAGAACACGGCCTACAATCAGCCCCCTCACCTGGGCTACTACCTCCCCGACTACATCGAAGGCAAGTTGCCGGAAGCCATCATGAGCACCACCACAACAACAACCAACGAGAAACAGGTATTCGACATTCAGGGACGCAGGCTCGCCAGCGACGGACAGGGCTGCAAAGGCTTGTTCATTGTCAGAGAGAACGGCCAGGTGCGAAAAGTGATGCAGCACTAAGCCTCAGTACAGCAGGAGCAGACCGGCGAAGCCACTCATGGCTATCATCTTGATGGGGTTCACCTTGAAGAACATAGTGCCGATGAAAGTGGCAACGAAGAGAAAGACACTGATCCAGAAGCGCCAGGGATCTTCCAGCGGCGTCGAGAAGTTGTCGGGAGTGCAGAGCAGCAGGGTGGCGGCTGCCAACAGCCCCACCACTGCAGGACGCAGTCCGGCAAAGACCGACTGCACCGTGGGTGTGTGCATATACTTCATGAAGAGCCTGACAATGAGAATCATCAGGATGAACGACGGCAACACCAGGGCGAACGTGGCCACAGAGGCGCCAAGGATGGCCATCGGTTCGCCCAGTCCGGCATTGTGGACGGCCATGTATCCGCTGTAGGTGGCCGAATTGATACCGATGGGGCCTGGTGTCATCTGGCTGATAGCCACGATATCGGTGAATTCCTGAGTGCTCATCCATCCCCAGTGGTGAACCACTTCTCCCTGGATGAGTGACAGCATGCCATAGCCGCCCCCGAAGCCGAAGAGGCCTATTTGGAAAAAGGTAATAAACAAATAAAAAAATATCATGGTCCCGACTGTTTACTCTGTAGGTTTAATCAGTTTTCCGTAGACATAGCCTCCCAAACCGGCCAGCAGGATGATGAGGATGGGCGACACTCCCATGAGCCAGATGGCCAGCGCACTGGCTATGGGAATCCAGCAGTTGACCCAGGAAATGTGTGCACTCTTGGCCAGGTTGAACGTGGGAACGGCAATCAGTGCCACCACCGCCGGACGTATGCCGCGGAAGACGGCTGCTACGACAGGATTGTCCTGAAAACGGCGAAAGAACATGGCAATAAGCAGGATGATGAGGAAGGAGGGTAGCGCCGTGCCTAAGGCAGCGGCTATGGCCCCCTTGAGACGCGTCAGCTTATAGCCTATGAAGATGCTTATGTTGATGGCGAATACCCCCGGACAGCTCTGGGCTATGGCTATGAGGTCAAGGAACTCTTCCCGGCTGACCCACTTGTACTTGTCGACCACCTCTGCCTCGATGATAGGAATCATGGCATATCCACCCCCGAGGGTGAACATGCCAATCTTGAAGAAAGTCTTAAATAATGCAGACGTCATCATGCTTAGTGCATATAAAGAGGCTGCGCCATAACATTATGCATGAGCATTATGCTTTGAAATCCACTCTCTCGCGTTGACGAACGCTTCTATCCACGGCGTGACTTCGTCTTGACGGCGTGCTGCCGGATACCAGGCATTCTGCCAGGGGAAGATGGCTCGCTCCAGATGAGGCATCATGCAGAGATGACGTCCGTCGGCCGAGCAAATGCCAGCCACATCGTAGTCGGACCCGTTGGGATTAGCGGGATAGCCATGGTAGTTGTACTTTGCAACGACACTATACGAGCTCTCGGCTTCGGGCAAATGGAACTTGCCTTCGCCATGAGCCACCCACAGGCCAAGCTTTGTGCCACTGAGACTGCCGAACATCACGCTGTTGTTCTTTGGTATCTGAACCGTGATGAATTCGCTTTCGAACTTATGGCTGTCGTTGTGCAGCATCCGAATTGAGTGAGGAGTGATGAGTGAGGAGAGGGGAGTTGCTGCCCCTTCATCACTCCTCACTCCTAACTCCTCACTCCTTACTAGCCCTAGCTCCACCATCAGCTGACATCCGTTGCAGATGCCAAGCGAGAGCGTGTCTTCGCGTGCGTAGAACCTCTCAAGAGCCTCCTTGGCCTTGGGGTTGAAAAGGAAAGCCCCGGCCCATCCCTTGGCCGATCCGAGCACGTCGCTGTTTGAGAAGCCGCCGCAGAAGACAATCATATTGATGTCGTCCAGGGTCTCACGGCCTGTGATGAGGTCGGTCATCATAACATCCTTCACATCGAAGCCTGCCAGATAGAGCGAGTAGGCCATCTCGCGCTCGCCATTGGTACCCTTCTCGCGGATGATGGCAGCCTTGGGACATTGTACATTGGACATTGAACTTTGAAGGTCTTCCTTCCAGCGGTTGGGATTAAGACCGTACTGGGCCAGTTTTCCAGTGAACGTTCTGGGGAACTTCATCTCCAGCGGTTGCCTCTTGTAATTCTCATAACGCTCCTTTGCCTTGCCGTTGAAACTCTGCCGACGGTCAAGCAGGTAGCTCGTCTTGTACCAGACATCGCGCAGGTGGTCAATGTCGAGGGTGACCTCCGACTTGCTTTCAGCCCCTTTCCCGTCGGGATAGACGATGACCATCTCACGGCTGTCCTCCACGGGGTAGCCAATCTTGGCAAAGCCCACGCCGAGATCCTCCATGAAGTCGCGGAACTCGAACTTATGGCTGTCGCTCACCTGGACGATGA
The DNA here is from genome assembly GCA_937900125.1 of uncultured Treponema sp. Taxonomy (GTDB): domain Bacteria; phylum Spirochaetota; class Spirochaetia; order Treponematales; family Treponemataceae; genus Treponema_D. Next base: position 19,398 of record CALCEK010000066.1, read on the forward strand.
CGCCTGGATTCTCGGCGAAGAGGGCTTTCACGATGTCGCCATCGGCGCAGATGTCGTGCAGGTTGATGTGCAGTCCGCCTTTCTTGTTGGCAAAAGTCATCTCGAGCAGGCACGTGACAAGGCCGCCGGCCGATATGTCGTGGCCGGCCATAATCCAGCCCTTCTCTATGAGCTGCTGTACAGCCATGAACGCATCGGCAAAATAGTCGGCATTCGTCACCGTGGGCACGTCGTCACCCACCCTGCCGAGGCTCTGGGCAAAGGCGGAGCCGCCAAGGTGCTGCCTGTCGAAAGAGAAGTCTATATGGTAAATCGAAGCATTCTTGTCATTCACCAGCACGGGGCTGACCACCTTGCGCACGTCGCTCACTTCGCCACCGGCACTGACAATGACCGTTCCCGGAGAGATAATTTTCTCGCCATTGGGATACTGCTGTGACAGTGAGAGCGAGTCTTTGCCCGTAGGCACATTGACGTGAAGCTGACAGCAGAAGTCGCTCAAGGCCTTGACAGCCTGGTAGAGGCGGGCATCCTCGCCCTCCTGCGAGCGGCAGGGCCACATCCAGTTGGCCGAGAGCGAGAGCGATGCCATGCCGTCGGTCAGCGGTGCCCACACGATGTTGGTCAGGGCCTCAGCCACCGAAAGCACACTGCCGGCGGCCGGGTCGGCGAGTCCGGCCTGCGGTGCATGACCGATGGCCGTAGCGATACCCTTGCGACCGCGGTAGTCGAGAGCCACCACACCGCAGTCGCTGAGCGGTAACTGTATCTCGCCCTGACATTGCTGGCGAGCTATCTTGCCCGTCACACTACGGTCCACCTTGTTCGTCAGCCAGTCCTTGCAAGCCACGGCCTCCAACTGTAGGACGCGCTCTATGTAAGAAGTGATAAGTGATGACTGATAAGTGACTGGGTTGTAGCGGCGCTCCACGGTGTTGTCGCGCATGATGGTCTTGGGCGAGTGGCCGAACATCTGGCTGACGTCCAGGTCGAAGGGCTTCACGCCATCGCCCTGCACGAAGCTAAAGTGGGCGTCGCCCGTTGTCTCGCCTACGACATACAGCGGGGCACGCTCACGCTCAGCGATGCTGCGCACGTGGTCGATGTGCTTCTCGTCGATGAGCAGTCCCATGCGCTCCTGACTCTCGTTGGCAATAATCTCCTTCGAGGAGAGCGTCTTGTCGCCTATGGGTAGCTTGGTCATGTCAATCTCGCCGCCGCATTCCTCCACCAGTTCTGAGAGGCAGTTCAGGTGGCCGGCAGAGCCGTGGTCGTGGATGCTCACCACGGGGTTCACGTCTTCCTCGCAGAGGGCGCGCACCAGGTTGTAGGCACGCTTCTGCATCTCCGGGTTGGCACGCTGAACAGCGTTCAACTCGATGCCGCTGCTATAGCGGCCCGTATCTACGCTCGACACGCTGCCGCCCCCCAGACCGATGCGGTAGTTGTCGCCACCTACCACCACTACTTTATTGCCCTTCTGGGGCTCCTTCTTCAGGCAGTCGCGCTTGGTGCCGTAGCCCACGCCGCCTGCCAGCATAATCACCTTGTCGTAGGCATATTTAGTGGGAGCGGGGAAACCGCTCTCTACACTGACCGGTGATGAGGTCTCTTGATGCTCAAAGGTGAGCACCGACCCGCAAATTAGGGGCTGTCCGAACTTATTGCCGAAGTCCGAGGCGCCGTTCGAAGCCTTGATCAGTATCTGCTCCGGTGTCTGGTAGAGCCACTCGCGTACAGGAAGGATATCCTCCCAGTCACGAGTCCCTCCTGCGGCCAGCCGGGGATAGGCCGTCATATACACGGCCGTTCCGGCGATGGGCCAGCTGCCGACGCCACCGCCCATGCGGTCGCGAATCTCACCACCGGTGCCTGTGGCGGCA
>CALCEK010000067.1 GCA_937900125.1 uncultured Treponema sp.
ACTGAACTACCGCACCAATAGTTTTGGTTTGCTCAAAAGCGGGTGCAAATATAGTCAAAAAAAACAATGCATCCAAATTTTTTCGGCATTTTTGTTTGCAGAAAAAACACCTGTTGAAAATCTGTACCAATACGAATTGGACAATGGACTTTCGCTTTTTGTCGCAGAAAATCATTCAGTTCCTTTGGCGTACATTGAAATTGCTGTCCGCGCGGGTGGAGTAACTCAAACTCCAGAAACAGCAGGTTTATTCCACCTTTATGAACACATGATGTTTAAAGGAAATGAATTGTATCCGTCCGCAGCGAGTGTTCAGCACGCACTTTCCGAAATTGGAGTTGCCAACTGGAACGGAACGACTGGTTCTGACCGCGTAAATTACTTTTTTACCATCCCGTCAAATCAGCTCGAAAAAGGACTTGCCTTTTGGAACGCCGCAATCAGAAGTCCGCTTATGACCGAACAAGAACTTGAAAATGAAAAGCGCGTTGTTCTTTCTGAAATTGAAGGCGATGCTGCCGACCCGCAACATCAGCTTTACTACTATTCAAATTGTCGTCTTTTCCCTGATGCCCCATACCGCACTGACCCAGCGGGTTCTTTCGATTGCGTTCGCAATGCAACGGTTGCGCAATTGCTTGATATGCAAAGCAAATATTACATTCCGTCAAATGCGGCACTTTTTGTCGGCGGAGATATAAATCCAGACGAAGTGTACAAACTTGTAAAAGACATTTACGGCACTTGGAGCAACAACGGAAACAGTCGTCCTCAAAATGGTCCAAAGCAAAATCCCGCTCCTTTTACAAAAGACGAATTCGCGCTTATGCAATTTGACCAGTTGCCACCGCAATTTGCGCAAGTTTCAATTCAATTCCGCGGTCCTGATACCGACTTTGAACTTGAAGACACTTATGCCGCAGATTACATTGGGCAACTTTTGAGCGAGCCATCTGGAATTTTTAAACAGACGCTTGTAAACGATGAAGAACTCGGAATCCCAGACACCGATTATGCCTCTGGCTATTATGCAACAAAACGCGCCGACGGAAATATTGAGTTTTCCGCAATTTTGCTTTCTCCCGAAGAAAATCTTACGGAGCGCGTTGAACATCTTGTTTCTGTGATTCGAGATGAAATTATGCCGCAAATCGCTTCCGACAAAAATTTGTATTCAAAAGAAAAAGTTGATTCCATTGCACAAAAACTTGTTGATTCTGACATTTTGGGAGCGCAAACGGCAAAATCACTTTTGGAAACGCTACGCTATTGGTGGGTTTGCGCTACACCCGAATATTATTATACCTACAATGACAAAATCACTTCGGTGTCGCAAAACGATGTTCAAAATTTTGTTGAAAAATACATTTCTGGAAAACACCCGCTTGTTACCGTCATTGTAAATCCTAGCGTTTATCAAGAAAATCGCGCCGCTTTTGAAAAAGCCAACTACGACATTATTGATGGCGAAAAGGCTCTTTGGTGGAAAAATCCTGCTTATGCGGAAAATCCTGATGTAATTGCTTTACAAACTGGTGTTCCCGAAAAAACGGAAATTTATGTTCCCTCCGAAAAACCAAAAGTTTCTAAAAAGACAAAAGCTGCAAGCGTAAAAACCTCAAAACTCAAAAATGGAATTCCTGTGTATGTTCAAGAAAATAAAAATGCGCGGGTTGCTTCCATTGCATTCGGTGTAAAAGGCGGAGTTGCGCACTTAGCGCCAGAAACTTCTGGTTTGGAATCCGCACTTTTTGATATGATGGCGAATTCATCTAAAAATTATTCTTACGAAGTGCGCAAAAATCTTTTGTTCGACAAAAATGCACAACTCGATTCGTTTTCAAAATTGGCGGGAAGTGCTTTAACGCTCACAACAATCGATTCTTATTTAGACGAATTGCTCCCCGTTTTTGTGGACGGATTTTTAAATCCGCAGTACGATGAAGATGTTTACGCGCTACTTATGAATTCTTACCAGCAAACTGTTCAAGGAATGTTGGCAGAACCTTCTTCTGTGCTTGATTGGAAAATTGTTCAGGATGTGTACAAAAATCATCCTTACAAAACACGTGCTTCTGTTACACCAGATTCTATTGAAAACATCACCATAGAAAACCTTGAATCGCTCCACAATGCAATTATGAACACAAACGAAATTTTTGTAGTTGCAGTTGGAAATGTAAACGCAAAATCCTTGGTCAAAGAGCTTAACAAAACGCTTGGTGCGCTTCCAAAAAGCAAAACTCCAGCGACAAAATTAGACCTTCCGCAGTTACAGTTAGAAAGTCAAGAACCCGTTGTTCTTACAAATGCAAGCGTTTCTGGTAGCGGCTATCTTTCTCGAGTTTTTGCAAGCCCCGCAAATTCTAGTAGCGATTTTATTCCTGCAAGTTTAGCGGCAAATATTTATTCCGCAATTATGTTTAATGTTGTACGCGAACATTACGGTGTTTGTTATACGCCATATTCTTATGTTAGCGGTTCACTTGCGCCTTATGGCGAGGAATTTTTGTACAATCTTTCCGATTATGAAAATTTTGTTTCCGCAATGAAAGAAGCTCGCGACATTATGGCAGACGGAAAAGTGATTGAATCTGTTGACGAGAATGGAAGTTATGTTTTTTCTCCGTTAGAAAAAGAATTAGCGGGCTACAAAAATAAATTTATCAATTCGCGCTATGAATCTCAATCAACGCCAGAAGAAATTGTTAGCACTTTGGCATACAACGTGATGAATTTTAATGACATCAATTACGGACAAAAACAGCTAAATCAAATTAACGCTGCCACCGCAGACGAAATCTTAAAAATCTTTCACAAATATTGGCTAGAAGGAAATGCTCGCTGGTATGCAATAGTTGGTCCAGAAAATGCTGAAGAATTAAACTTTGAAGGTGCAAACTAAAATTGCACAATAAAGGGCGAACTGTTTTAGCTCGCCCTTTTTTTTAGCCTGCCATTTTGAATTGTACTACTTTAAGAAATATCCTACCGCAGAAACAACCCAGCCTACAATCACAAGATAAAAACCATAGGTTGCGTATTTTAAAAGTCCTTTGCCGAGTGCTTTGTAAATTCCGCCATTTGTTGTAAATCCAATTACCAAAATGACTCCGCCAGCTACGCTTACACAAAGTGAGCATAGTTTTAAAAGCTTTGCATTTTTAACTGGAACAAATCCAAGCACAAGTCCCGCAATTGCCCCAACAATTATGAATAACGCACCAATCGTAACAAAACTTGAATTTTTAAAGTTGATAAACTTAAATCCATTCCATGCAGCTTTTGCAAGCCCCAAAAAATTCACGCTGAACATTGGGCAACAAAAACCTATAACGGTTAATGCCATTCCTACAACATACAGCCACGAAAGCAAACTAGTTTTTTTCTTTGCCATAAGATTCTCCTTAATAACCTGTTCTAAAATTGAAGTTTCCTAACAGATTTAATGGTGAAATAGTCTAATTCCTGTAAATGCCATTGTGATTCCATATTTGTCGCAAGTTGCAATTACATTGTCATCGCGGATTGACCCGCCTGGTTCTGCAATGACTTTTGCCCCGCTTTTGTGCGCCCGCTCAATATTATCTCCAAACGGGAAAAACGCATCGCTACCAACGGCAACATCGGTGTTTTTAGAAATCCATTCTTTGCGTTCTGCGCGAGTGAATTCTTGCGGTTTTGTGTTAAACCATTTTTGCCATTCGCCTTCGCCAATAACGTCCTCTGCCTCATCGCTTGTGTAAACATCGATTGTGTTGTCGCGGTCAGCGCGTTTTATGTCAGCTTTAAAATCAAGATTCAAAACTTTTGGACTTTGCCGAAGCCACCATTTGTCCGCTTTATCGCCAGCCAATCTTGTACAATGAATGCGACTTTGTTGTCCTGCCCCAATTCCGATTGCTTGCCCATCTTTGACGTAACAAACTGAATTGCTTTGCGTGTATTTTAAAATAATCAGTGAAATTAAAAGATTGTCTTTTTCTTCTTTGCTGAGGGATTTATTTTTTGTAACAATGTTTGTCAAACAAGAGTCGTCAAGTTTTACAAAATTATGCCCCTGCTCAAAAGTGATTCCGAACACCTGCTTTTTTTCAATAGAATCGGGCGTGTAATTTTTATCAATTTGCAAAATGCAGTAGCCGCCCTTTTTCTTCTCTTTCAGAATCTCAAGAGCCGCTTCTTCGTAACCTGGAGCAATAATGCCATCGCTTACTTCTTTTTTTATAAGTTGCGCCGTAGGAACATCGCAAACATCGCTCAAAGCAATAAAATCGCCAAAACTGCTCATTCGGTCTGCACCACGCGCACGTGCATACGCAGAAGCAAGTGGAGAAAGCTCTACATCGCCCGTGTAATAAATCTGTTTTAAAGTGTCGCTCAATGGTCGCCCAATTGCAGCTCCCGCTGGCGAAACGTGTTTAAAACTTGTTGCCGCAGGAATTCCCGTGGCTTCTTTTAATTCCTTAACGAGTTGCCAGCCATTTAAAGCATCGAGCAAGTTGATATAACCAGGTTTTCCGTTTAAAACAGTGAGCGGAAGTTCGCCATTTTCTATGTAAACCCGCGCAGGTTTTTGGTTGGGATTACACCCATACTTTAGTTCGATTTCTTTCATTGTTTGAGTATACAAAAAATTGGATTTTTATACAATCACCCGTGTTTTTCAGATTTTGCAGAAAAGAAAAAATAGATTCTTCGGGCTATGCACTCAGAATGACACGCAAATGGGATATTTACGCAAATGATGCAAAATGTTATCATAGGGTAACATAGGATTTTTTGCGTCATAGGAGTTTATGTATGAAATTTACTAGATTTTTTTCCTCAGTTTTAGCCTTGCTTGTTTTGTTCGGAACAGTCGGCTGTAAAAAAGAATCCTCGCTAAAAGATGGCACGTACACGGGAACGGGCGCAGGACGGAACGGTGACATTACCGTACAAATCACTGTGAGCGGTGGCAGCGTAACCGACGCAAAAATCGTTTCCGAATCAGAAACGCCCGAAATCGGACTTCCCGCAGAAGCAGAAATTCTTGCACAATTTACGCATGACGGTTCAACAAAAAATATCGACGCGGTAACGGGCGCAACGCTCACATCTGACGGCGTGTTGGACGCACTTGACGCAGCACTTGATGCCGCGCGGGGCAAAAAGCAAGTTGCCACCGTTTACAAAGACACTTCTTGCGACATCGTGATTATCGGCGCGGGCGGTGCGGGATTGGTTGCCGCAACAGAAGCCGCAAGTAAGGGCGCAAAAGTTATTGTGCTAGAAAAAATGGGCATTGTGGGCGGAAACACCAATTATTCTACGGGTGGAATCAATGCGTCCTACACAAAAGAACAGGCGCGCTTGGGCATTACAGACTCCCCCGATGTGTTTTATGACGACACGATGAAAGGTGGCTATTTTTTAAACGACCCCGACTTGGTGCGCACATTGGTGGACAACTCCGCAGATATGGTGGAATGGTTGCAGTCTGATTTAGTTGGCGCAGATTTGAGCGATGTGGGAATTTTTGGTGGCGCGACAAACAAGCGCATTCATCGTCCTCAAGGAGGCGGCGCAATCGGGGCGCATTTAGTGCCACTTTTGCACAAAGCGGCGGTAACGCAGGGCGCGGACATTCGTCTGAACAACAAAGTAATTGACATTTTGAGCGACAACGGGGCGGCAAGCGGAGTGCGCGTTGCGACTGCAAACGGCGAATACACGATTAACGCACAGGCAGTCATTGTGGCAAGCGGTGGCTTTGGCGCAAATTCTAGTATGGTAACGCAATACAATCCATCGCTTGCGGGCTTTGGCACAACTAATCACAAGGGCGCAACGGGCGATGCCTTTGCTATGGTAGAAAAATTTGATGCTGCCCTTACGCAGATGACGCAAATTCAGACGCATCCCACCGTGGTACCAGGAAGCGGCGTTATGTTAACCGAAGCTGTGCGCGGAAACGGTGCTATTTTGGTTAGCCGCACAGGAAAGCGTTTTGTGGACGAAATGGAAACGCGCGATGTGGTTTCTGCCGCCATACTTGCCGAACCTGGAAAAACAGCCTTTTTGGTTTTTGACCAAAGTGTGCGCGACTCACTCAAAGCAATTAACACTTACGCTTCTCAAGGTTTACTCACAGAAGGCGCGACTGTTTCTGAACTCGCCCAAAAACTCGCAATTCCTTCTGATGAACTTGAAGAAACTCTTTCGCGTTACAACAATTTTGTGAGTGCCAAAAAAGACGATGACTACAATCGCAATCCCGCAAGTTTAGAACGCCAATTGGCAACTGCACCGTTCTACGCCGTGGAATGCGGTCCTGCCATTCATCACACGATGGGCGGCTTAAAAATCAACACCAAAGCAGAAGTTTTGAACTCATCTGGCGATGCAATTCCCGCACTGTTTGCCGCTGGCGAAGTAACAGGCGGTGTACACGGCGGAAACCGTTTGGGCGGAAATGCCGTTGCGGACATCTGCATTTTTGGAAAAATTGCCGCCGACAGCGCATTAGCATATATCGGAAAGTAATTAGCGAATCTCCTCGGTGTACTAATATGGCATTGTAAACCTACACCGAGGATAATTTGCGACTAGTTCCCCAACATTGCCTTTTATTTTTGTAGAAATAGATTTAATAATAGACATAAAAAATCACCTAAAACATTGTAAAATTTTAGGCGATAGTTTTCAACTCTCCTGCGTCCATACGATAAATTTTGTCTGCATAGTCTGCCGCACTTGATTCGTGTGTAACAAGGAGAACGCATTTTCCAGTTTTTGCGGTTTGTTGCAAAAGTTCCAAAACTCCGCGCGTGTTTTCATCGTCAAGGTCGTCAGTCGGCTCGTCGGCAAAAATGATTTCGGGATTCATAATAAGAGCGCGGGCAATCGCCATTCTGCGCATTTCGCCTCCCGAAAGTTCGGTCATTTTTGATTCAGAAAGATGCGAAATTCCAACTTGCTCAAGCAATTCTCTAGCTCGATTTTCAAAATTTTTAGAATCGCCATAAATTGAAGCGGGTGCAAGCACATTTTGCAAAACGGTGAGCGCAAATAAGCCCGTCTGCCCCTGCGGAATCACGCCGATTTTTTGATTTCTAAATTTAGAAAGAGAATCATCTTTGAGCAAATACAAATCTGTTTCGTCCACAAAAACTTTTCCCGTACTCGGTTTGAGTAAGCCTGCAAGCATATAAAGCAGCGTGGACTTTCCGCTTCCGCTCCGCCCCGTTATTTCTGTAAGAGTTCCAGGCTCAAGCGCAAAATTAAGCGGTTTAACTGCCTCAAAGTGCGAGGCATTTTTTGTTGGGCGATAATATTTTTTTGAGATATTTTCTGCACGTAAAAACATAATTTTCTTTTGCGCTCAAAAAGAGTCGCTTTAATTTCCCTCCCGCAAAATCATACCTGTGTCGATTTTTGCAATTTTGAACGCTGAATAAGCCGTGCTTAAACACGCACAAAGTGCAGAAAGTGTAAGAGAAACAAGTACAAGTCCTATAATAAGCGATGGACTAGGAAGTAAAAAAGGAAGATTTATACTTTGACTTATAAGCGAATGGAATGGAATAATTCCCAAAATGGCAATTGCAATTCCGCAAATTCCGCCCGCAAGATTCACAAAAATTGATTCGCTCATTACAAGGCGGGCGAGTTTTTTCTGGCTTGCGCCAAGCACTCTAAGCACCGCAAACTCTTTTTTCCGCTCGCCAATAATAAGTGTAGAAACGACAATTAAAATCACTAAGCAAAGAATGCAAACAACCACAGCAAGCACGGCAATAATTTTAGAAAAATGAGAAAGGCTTGTCGCAATGTCGCTCGTCATAGCTTTTGCTTTTACCGCTTGTGTTTTTCGCACCTTCCGCTGAATTTTACTTGCCACGCTTTCTATGTCCGCCCCTTCGGAAACTTTGACCATAATCGTTGAAATTAATTTGTCAGGAGTGCTTTTGTCTTTTACAAACGACCAACCGATTTTGTCAGCGGCTTCCATCAAAAGTCGAATTGTGTTCATATTTGCAAAAACTGCGTTGTCTAAGCCAGTGCCTGTTTCTGCAAGTTGAGCGGCAATGTTCCAATTTTGGTCAAAAAATTTGAGTTTGCGACTTTCGGTGAGCGAAACTTTGCTCCCAATCAAAATGTCGCCATCACCAAGAGTTCCTTTAAAACTTTCACGCACCCATGGCTGAATTGTAAAATCTGTTTCGGGGTCGAATCCAATCAGTTGGAGCGACACTGAACAACACCCCGCATTCATCGAACACATATACACTTGCGGCGAAACACGTTCCACGCCTTCAATTTGCGCAACTTTTTCAAGATTCGCACGGCTCATATAAAAATAAGTGCGGTTTCCTTGATTCAAAATTGTGTCCGCACTCACTTTTGTTCTAGCTTCATAAGGAACAACAACAATGTCCGCCCCAAGCCGTTTTTCTAGTGACTGCAATCCATTCCGCAAACTCAAAAGAAGAAGAGCTCCTCCAAAAATCGAAAACGAAAGCAAAAGAGCAAACACAAATAGAGCGGCTGAACGCCCTTTTTTGCCGAGTATATTAAGAATCGGAATGGAAGAAAAAGTCATGCCGCACTCCGTTTTGTGTTTTTAAATTGAATGAATAAATCCACCAAGGCTGACACTGTAATCAAAACGCATAAAACAATGACAGCGGGGCGCATAACTGTGTGACACCGCATATTTTTCATCATGCACAAATTGATAAACACGCCAGGAATCAGTGCAGTAAAAATTGCACAGGGAACAATAGAAATTGAAAGTCCCATTTTTATTTTTTTGTCACCGATAAAAAATCGAATGAGCGAAACAATGCTCAACACCACCGAAAACGCAATGACACCATGTTCCGCCCAATGACAAACCATCCACGTCCCATCATCTTTTGCAGGGCAAGCATGAAAAATAAAAATTGTTCCAAAAAACAAAACAACTGAAAGAACCGAAAGAATAATGTCGAATATAGAAATCTTTTTCATATAAAACCCCTTGTTAGCTTATGCTAACAAGGATAATATCACATTTTATGTAAACTTTGTCAATTACGCATTGTTTTTAATTTCTCGCGCAAATTTTCCGTGTTCTAACACAATCGTGCGTTGGGCGACTTCGGCAACTTCGGGGTCGTGAGTAACAACTACAATCGTGCGTCCTTCTGCGTGTAACTGCTTAAAAATGTCAATGACCATGTTCTGATTTGCTTCGTCCAAGTTGCCCGTCGGCTCATCGGCAAGAATCAGTTGCGGATAATTTATCAGTGCTCGCGCAATACACACGCGCTGTTGCTCACCGCCCGAAAGTTGGCTGGGCAAATGTTTTGCGCGTTCCGCCAAGCCCACGCGCTTTAACGCTTCAAGAGCTTCTTTTTCATCGGGCATACTGTGATAATACTGCGCCACCATCACGTTTTCCACAGCGGTCAAATAATTCACCAAGTGGAACTGCTGAAAAATCAGCCCGATTTTGTCGCGGCGGATGCGCGTTAGGCTACGGCTGGATTCGTGCGCAATGTCCGCACCGTCCAAAATAACCTGTCCGCTTGTGGGCTTATCCATACACCCGATAATATTCATCATCGTACTCTTGCCGGAACCGGATGGACCCATAATCGCCAGCCACTCTCCCTTCTCCACCTTCAGATTCACATCATCCAAAGCATGCAAGTCTCCATATATCTTATACACATTCTTTAATTCTAGCAAACTCATACCTTTCTCCTTCCATCCCATTCCCTATATAAGTATCTTACGAAGTGCTATTTTTCCAGTACCACATTTTTCATATTTGCGAAGTACTATTCGCCAGTACCACATCTTTCATATTTGCGGAATGCCATTTTTTCAGTACCATATCTTTTATATTTGCGAAATGCCTTTTTGCCAGTACCGAGTTGCGCAGAATATATATTCTATAAACAGGGCCTTGAGAAACGTTGGTACTTAGGCGCTGTACTCTAGCGCCTTAGTACCACTACGTTTCTCACGGAGCGAGAGCGTCCCTGTGTTAGAATATATATTCTACGCAACGACACTTACACCTACTCCCCTTTCAACACCAGTGCCGGATCCACCTTCGTGGCACTCTTGATTGGCAACAGACACGCAATCCCCGTAATCACAATAGACACAAGTATCGTAACAGGTATCAGCACCGGCCGCAGCGTAATGGTCGAACTGAACACATTCACGCTGACAAACTGCGCGAACGCAAATCCCAGTCCAGAGCCCAGAATACCGCCCACGCCGCCCAGCAGCATGCCTTCTCCCATAAATTCCTGAATAATGCTGGCATCCGACGCGCCGATTGCCTTGCGCAGACCGATTTCCCGTCTCCGCTCTGTCACCACCGCCGTCATGGTAGTCGCCACACAGATCATGGTAAGCGCCAGCACTATCACCGTCACAAGCAATACCAATCCCTGCAGCTTTCCAAGGACTGCCGTCTCCGACTCCGCGACTTTCTTTACCACCTTTGCCTCTAC
>CALCEK010000068.1 GCA_937900125.1 uncultured Treponema sp.
CGATAAGTTATATACAAAAAAGAATAAAGGTTCTAAAAGAATTAATAATTTAATTCTTTCAATAACTTTGCACAATTTTCCGGAGGGTATGGCTTTTGGAGTTGCTTTTGGAGCTGCTAAATATGGAATAAGTGATGCAACAGTAGTTAGTGCTTTAATGTTAGCATTAGGGATTGGAATTCAAAATTTTCCAGAGGGTACTGCTGTAAGTGTACCTTTAAGACGTGAAGGTTTTTCAAGAAGAAAAGCATTTTTCTACGGACAACTTTCTGGAATAGTTGAACCTATAGGAGGTTTAATAACAATTCTTTTAACATCTTTAGTAGTTCCTATACTTCCTTATTTATTATCTTTTGCGCGTTCAACAAAAGAACCATCGCGTGTGTCAATGACGATTCTGTCGTCTGTGTTGCAGAACAACGGAACTTTTACTTCCATACCAGTGTCAAGTGTTGCAGGTTTTGTTGATTTTCCAGAAGTATCGCCTTTAATACCTGGCTCGCAGTAAGTAATTGTTCTTGTAACTTTAATTGGTGGATTTACACCAACCGCTTTTCCTTCATAAAAAGTGATAGCAACATCGTAATCATCATCTGGAGAAATATAGCCTGCGTTGTCGCCTAAATCCTCTTTTGTAAGAACAACATCATCGTATGTTTCTTGATCCATAAAATGATAGTCGCTTCCGTCAATGTAAGAAAGTTTTACGGTTTTTTCGTCAAGGTCAACTTCATCAAATTTTTCGCCAGCGTCAAGACCCAAATCCTGAGTTCCGCCAGTAACAATGTTTTTTACGCGGAGTTTTGTTACCATTCCCGCACGACCAGATTTTTGTCCAAGCATACGTTGTACAATAAATGGTGCGCCTTCGTACATAAATGCAGAACCAACTCTAATTTCATTTGTAGATATCATGTCTATTTCCTTTTTGAGTAGCTTAAGGAATGTTGATTAAATATTTTTTTGAACGCAATAACGTAAATTAATCGCCATTTCCTTAAAAGAATTAAATTATTATAATTTGACTTTACAAAAAATTCAAGTGTATTTTCTTTACAACTTGTGCTGTGCATAGCTTGACGGCATAGAATTTTGAATGTATAATGTTACTATAAAAAGTAACAGAAGGGGGTACAAATGTCAGAAAGAACTGATTGTATATATGAAACTTTGCCAAGTGAGCGGTACACGCCGTTTTCTTTAGCGCGAAAAATCGGGGCAAAGGCTATTTTAGAAAGTGCGCGATTTAATATGGGGCGCGAACGTTATTCAATTTTAATGGCAGAAGAGGCGTTTCGTGTTTTTCAGGATGATTCGGGGGTTTTTATTGTTGTAGATGGAGAAACTCGACCTTTTGATTTTGCCCTAGATTCTGATGATGAAAAAATCGCTCCAGGAAGTTCTAAAGCTCACACGGCTGACATTTTGGACGTTTTGCTCCACATTGCAAAAGAAAATACGCTTCCTGTGCGGGGAATTCCCGTTCCCGCAAGCGGAATTGGTTATTTGAGCTACGAATTTTGTACTCGTTGTGACACAATTCAGATGGCTCCTCAAACTGATTCCTTAAATATTCCTGAAAGTGAATTTATTGTTGGGCATTTGTACATTGTGTTTGACCATTTTACAGAGCAACTTCACGTTTTTGCCTTAAATTATGACGAACACCAAATTGATTTGCAAGAAGCTGTAAATAAACTTAAATCAAGATTGAGCGATATGGATTTTACCTATCTTGCTCCTCCCGAAGAAGCAAAACCTTGCACAGTTTTGACCGACTTGCAAGAATCAGAGGCTTCTTACAAAGAAAAAGTGCTTGAGCTAAAAAAGCACATTGTTGCTGGAGACATTTTTCAGGCGGTTCCAAGCAGACGTTTGCAGCTTAATTGCGAATCTTCTGCGTTAGAAATTTATAGGCGGCTTAGGTCAATCAATCCTTCGCCGTACCTTGTTTACCTTGATTTTGGAAATCGGCAAATCGTTGGTTCTTCGCCAGAAAGTTTAGTCCGTGTTCGCGAAGGAATTGCGTCAATTCGACCTATTGCGGGAACACGCAGACGGGGTAAAAATCGCGCTGAAGACGAAGAGTTAAAGGAGAATCTCCTTTCGGACAATAAAGAAAAAAGCGAACATTTGATGTTGGTGGATTTAGCTAGAAACGATTTAGGGCGAGTTTGCAAAAAAGGGAGCGTAAAAGTTACTCGTTATATGGATTGCGAGTATTTTAGCCATGTTATGCACCTTGTAAGCGATGTTGAGGGACAAATAAAAGAAAATGTAAAACAAATACAAGTATTGCGTTCCGCATTTCCAGCGGGAACTGTCAGCGGTTCACCAAAAATTTCGGCAATAGAAATTTTGAGTCAACTTGAAAAAGAAAAACGCAGATTTTACGCAGGTGCAATCGGTTATTTGCAAAATTCTGGCGACCTAGATTTTTGTATAGGAATTCGTTGCGCACTAAAGCAAGATTCCGTGTGGACTTTACAAGCGGGAGGCGGTATTGTATATGATAGCAATCCTGACCGCGAGTGGGAAGAAACCAACGAAAAATTGGGTGCTTTGCGGGCAGTTTTGGAAGGCTAAGTGCGAAAATTGTTCGGGAATAAGTTTGTTTGGAGGAAAAAATGATTTTAGTTATAGATAATTATGATTCTTTTACGTATAACGTGGTTCAGGCATTGGAGCGACTTTCTAGCGAGGAAGTTTACGTTGTTCGCTCAAAGGAATGTAGCATTGAGCAATTGGAAGCTCTAAATCCTAGCCGACTTGTTGTAAGCCCAGGACCAGGACAGCCACGGGATGCGGGAATCAGCGAGGAAGCCATTAAACATTTTGCGGGAAAAATACCGATTTTGGGGATTTGTCTTGGACATCAGGCGATTGGCGAAGCTTTTGGCGCAAAAATTGTACAAGCAAAACGGATTTGTCATGGTGTTGTTGAAGAAATGCAGCTTGATGGACGAGGAATTTTCCGATTGGCAGGAAAACAAGCATCTTTTACACGCTACCATTCGCTTGTTATCGAAGAAGAATCGCTTCCAAGCGATTTTGAAGTTACAGCTCGCAGTTCAGACGGAGAAATAATGGGGATTCGGCACAAACAATTTTTAATTGAAGGAGTGCAATTTCACCCCGAATCAATCGCAAGTCAAAGTGGCGATGAAATCTTTAAAGCATTCTTAAATTATCGCCGAGAAAATTTGCCAGTCGCTTCATTTTTGAATCAACTCATTGACAAACAAGATTTGTCCGAGGAGCAAGCCTCACTTTTTATGGAAAATTTGACCGATGGCGATTTGGACGAGCGCGTTATGGCTGCAATTCTTACCGCAATAGCCGCAAAAGGTCCTTCTACAAGCGAAATGATAGGTTGCGCCAAGGCTCTTCTCAAAAAGAAAAAATCGCTTCCTGTAAAATCTGATGAACTTGCGGAAATTGTTGGCACTGGTGGCGATTGTAAGGGGAGTTTTAACATTTCTTCGCTTTCGGCAATTGTGGCTTCTAGTTGCGGACAAAAAATGGCAAAGCATGGAAATCGCGCTGTTTCTTCAAAGTCTGGCTCGGCGGATTTTTATGAATCGCTCGGCATAAAAATTGACGGAACTCCAGAACAAACAGCGCGTTTAATAGAAGAAACTGGATTCGGCTTTTTGATGGCACCAGTTTATCATTCGGCAATGCGTTTTGCCGCTCCAGTTAGAAAAGTGCTTGGCGTAAAAACGATAATGAATATTTTGGGACCGCTCTTGAATCCCGCTGGGGCAGTTTACGAAGTTTTGGGTGTATATTCTCCCGATTTACTTGAACGATACGGACGCGCCGCTAAACAATTGGGGGCAAAGCGGGTTATGATCGTTTCTAGTGCTGACGGTTTTGATGAAATCAGTCCTTGCGCACCAACTTATGTTTTTCAAATAAACGATGACGGCTCGGAATACAAATACACAATCAAACCCGAATTGTTCGGCATTACAGACGCTCTCCCCGAAGAACTTGCAGGCGGAACGGGCGTGGAAAATGCGGCTCTTGCAAAAGAATTGCTTTCTGGCTCGGGAAGAAAAACGCTTCGCTACGCGGTTGGGCTAAATGCGGGTGCGGTTTTGTATCTCGGCGGAAAAACGCGCACTATTGCAGAAGGTTACAAGGCTGCTTTAGACGCACTTGACAGCGGAAAAGCAAAAGCTCAGTTTGAAAAAATTAAAGAAGTTTCAAATCGCCTTTAGTTTTGGTGCAAAAAAATGGATATTCTTGAACAAATTGTAGAAAAACGCAAAGAAGATATTGCAAAACTAGGGTACGATTTTGGTTTGCCACTTCCAAAAGAACGTAAACGAAAAATTGTTCCTTTTGTGGTGCAAAAAAGTGTCATTTTAGAAATAAAACGCGCATCTCCGAGTAAGGGCGATATTGCGCCATCGTTAGACCCAATTTCGCTTGCGCAAAATTATCGCGCAGCTGGTGCAAAGGCAATTTCTGTTTTAACGGAAAATCACTATTTTAAAGGGAGCCTTACGGATTTATGCCGAGTTTCCGAAGCTATTAGCGATGTTTCAATTTTGCGTAAGGATTTTATCTTAAATGAAGCTGAAATTGATATTGCATATCGGTGCGGGGCGGATGCCGTCTTGCTGATTTCGCGGATTTTAGATGAAGACAAAATGGTTTCTATGGCAAAACACTGCGCGTCTTTGGGGCTTACTGCTTTTATTGAGGTGCGCCTTGAAGAAGATTTGCAAAAGTTAAAGTGCGTTGCTTCTGTTGTTCCAAGCGAGTTTATTGTTTGCGGAGTTAATTCACGCGATTTGAGCGATTTTTCTATTGACCTTTTGCGTCCAGAATTTATGTTTGAACGAATTAAGAATATTTTAGGAAAAGATGCTCGAGTCGTTTTTGAAAGTGGCATATTGAGCGCACAAGCTGCACAGTTTGCGGGTTCTTTAGGCTTTACGGGTTTGCTTTTAGGTGAAGCGGCTGCAAAAAATCCTCAAAATGCAAAAGATTTTGTTTTATCTTTTACAAACGCGAACGTTAATGCGAACGCTAACGTGAACGTTAATGCGCTATTTTGGAAAGACTATGCAAATCTTTTACAAAAAGAAAAAAAGCCCATCTTAAAAATTTGTGGGCTTACAAATATTGAAGACGCTCTTTCGGCGGCTGTTTCTGGGGCAGCGTTTTTGGGGTGCATTTTTTATGCAAAAAGTCCGCGAAACTGTACAGAAAATTTTGTTCGCGAGTTGCGGCAAAAACTCAATTCTGAAGAAGGGGAGAATTTTCCAAAAATTGTAGGCGTGGTGGTCGATTGCACAAGTTTAGAAGCGCAGTTGGCTCTAAAACTTTTAAAAGAAGGTATTTTGGACGCTATACAGTTGCATGGTAAAAAAGCCGCTGAAGAATTTTTTGCAAAACCAGAGTTAAACACTTTGCCGCATTACATAACAGTAAATGTTAAAACCGAAGACGATTTAAGTTATATTCAAGAATTGCGTCGTTTGGGCGAGCCAAGAATCCTATTAGACTCTCAGCTCGGAGAAAAAATTGGCGGAACGGGAGTTAGTATTTCATCGGACTTGGTGAAAAAAGCGTCAAAAGGTGCAAAATTGTGGCTTGCAGGTGGAATTTCTCTTCAAAATATTGAACAAATCTTAAATTATTCTCCTGAACTAATCGATGTCAACAGCGGAATAGAAAGTGTGCCAGGAAAAAAGGACATGGACAAAATGCTTGAGTTGACCAAATGTTTAGAATCGCTACGCACTTTGTAACAAAAAACACCGCATTTTTGTTTGACCCATAAAGATACTCTACCGCGTTGTTTGCGGTAGGGAAAATTTTTAAGGGGATTTTAATGCAAAAATCGACTCTTTCTTATTTTACTTTAGCGTTTTTGACTTTGTTTTCAGCATGTACTTCAACTGATTCTTCTAATGTAGGCGAAAAAAATGATTCTTCTGCCGAGCTAAGTCAAAATCAAACGGAAAACACCGCATTTTTTGTGGAATCTGTTTTCCCCAGCGACGAAGTTCAGGCAAATGTGCGATTTCCTTCTATACAAGTGCAATTTTCCGAGCCAGTTGTGCCTTTAAAAAAACTCGGGGAGCCTATAAAAAAGAGCGATGTAATTTCAATTAGCCCAAATATTAAGGGAACTTTTAGGTGGTATGGCACAAGCCTTTTAAGTTTTGATAGCGAAGAGGCATTGATTCCCCAAAAAAAATACACAGTTTCTGTAAATCCGTCATTGACAAGCGTAAACGGCACAAAAATTTCTGGTACACTTTCATTTTATTTTCAGACAGAAGAATTAGCCCTAAGTGGAATTACTCCCGCTTACACAACGCAAAAAGAAAAACAGTTGTATCTAAATCCTTCTGACATTGCAAGCGAATACGTTAGCGACATTGCGGTAAAATTCGGAAATAATGTAAATGCAAAAGTTGTTTCTTCTTATTTAGCAATCCGCGATTCAGAAAAAACTTATGCTTTTTCGGCAAAACAACTAGAGCGGGATTCTGTACTTTTAACGTTAAAAGAAAAACTTCCGCAAAATACCCAAATATTTGTAGAATTACGAAAGGGAGCTGTTCCCGATAAAAATTGCGTGGCAACGACAAAAGTGCAAAATCGCTCATTTCACACGCTAAAACCTTTTGTTTTAAACGACGTTTCGGGAACTTCTAATTTGCGCGTTTCATTTAATCATTTAATTTCTGAAAATTGTCTTAAATCAATTAAAGATTCTCTTGTTTTGCAAGATTCGGCAAAGCAAAAAATCGAAATAAATTCAGATAAAATTAAGATTATGGGAAATTCCATTATTGTAGAAGATATTCCCGTAACTTACGGAGATGAATATTCCGTTTTTCTTGCAAAATCGGTAGTGCGCGATGTTTACGAACAAGTTTTTGACCAAATCCTTGAACAAAATATTTCTGTTCCAGACGCTGACCAATTTGCTCAGTTTCGTGACGGGCGTTTTGTTGTGTTAGAAAGTCAATTTGAGCCGCGCCGTGCCATTGAGTTTCAAAATGTGCTTCCCGAATCAGAATTTACGCTTTCTTCTGTACGAGGAATTTCAGATAATTTTAAGACGGATTCTCAAACTTTTTCCTTAGAATCAGGAGATTCTGTAAAAAATCGGCGGGTTATACAAACTGTAAATCTTTCCCCATTCCTTGAACCCACTGCAGAAGGGCGGCGTGGAGCTGTAAAACTAGAAAGTTCGGCATTTTACAAAAATGCTTTCCGCCCGCAAAGCGAAAAACAAAATATTACGAGCGTTTCTTACATTCAAGTTACAGATATAGGCGTAATTGTTCACGCAACGCAAAGCAAAACTGTTGTAAGCGTTACATCTCTTTCTACGGCAAAGGCACTTTCTGGGGCAACAGTTTCTTTGTACGCTTTACAAAATAATTCTTCCCAAGAAGATTCTCCGATTGAAGAGCAAATGCTTTTTGCAAAAGGTCGTAAATTGTATAGTGTAAAAACTGACGCAGAAGGGCTTGTTGTTTTTCCGCAAATTTTATTAAACGATGAAAAACCGTATCTTATTGCAGAAACGCCTTTTGACCGTTTAGTGCTTCCTCTTGAAAGTTGGTATTTTTCGCTCCCAAAAGAAAAAAATGTAACTTACATTGCAGGAGACCGCGATTTGTATCGACCTAGCGAAACTGCGTACTTTAAAATTATTGACCGAACCTTAAAAAATACGGAATACAGCTCTTACGCGGGCGCATACAAAATTGAACTTGTTTCTTCTAACTATTGGCAAAAAAATCGAACTGTTTACAAAACAGAAAATGGCGAGTCTTCTAAAAACGGAACATCGAGCATACAATGGGAAATCCCAGAATCTATTGCCCCTGGAAATTACTTTTTGGAATATTCGCGGCAAGATGGCTCTGATTTTGTAAGCAGATACTCAATAAATGTACAGTATTTTGAGCGGGTGAGATTTCAGGCTAACGCAAAAGTGCAAGATTTTGCTTATACAAGCGGAGATTCCGTTTCGGCAACCGTTTCGGCGTCTTACCTTGGCGGCGGTGCGCTAGACGGAGGTTCTGTTGAAGGAATTTGGACGCGCGAAGCAAGCGCATTTTCGCCTTTAGGGGAGCGAAACAGCGGCTTTACTTTTGGCCCACTTTTGAACGATTGGTATTGGTCAACGGAAAGGCAAAACGAAAATTTCCGCGAAGTGAACACCGAAAGAATCGGGACGGACGGTTTTGTTAGGCTTTCCGTTCCTTCGGGGAATGAAAAAACTCAAGGCGCAGCGTATCGCTACAAACTTGAAGCTCGCGTGGTGGACGCGGGAAATCAGTTGATTGTTTCTTCCGATTCGACTTTTGTTCATCCCGCTGATTTTTACATTGGTTTGGGATTTCCTAGTGATTTAAAGGGTTTTGCAAAAAAAGGGGAAAAACTCAATTTTCCGATTATTTTGTCAACACCACAGGGCAAAATTCCAGCGGCAACTTTACTTTCAAAGAAAAAAATCCATTGGGAACTAAAACGCAAAGATTGGGAAAAAATCCCCTATACGGATGAATATGGCTATACGCAATACAAGTGGGAACAAAAAATTAGCATTGAGCAAGATGGTGACATTTCTGCTGACGCACAAAAAACAATGTTTGTGCAACTAAGCCCCAAATCTGGCGGACGCTATTTGCTTTCTCTTTCCACAGAAGATTCCAAGGGAAGAAGTGTTGTAACCGAACGAACTTTTTATGTTAGCGGTTCTGATTTTTCTCCTTATTCCGAAGAAGGCGATTTTGTTTCACTCACCGCAGACAAAGATGTTTACGACTCTGGCGATGTGGCGCATATTTTACTAAACAGTAGTTTAGCTTCTGGGCGTTATCTTGTAACTGTTGACCACGGCGGAATCGTTTCAGAATCATTTTTAAATCTTTCAGAAAATTCCTCCGTCATTGACATTCCCATAAAAGAAGAATATGTTCCGCAAATTTCTGTTTATGTAAGCGCGTACAAAGGGCGCAGTGCGGAACCGCCAAAAGACTACGATACTAATGACGAGGGAAAACCGCAAGTTCTTTACGGGGCAACTTCAATTCAGATTTCTAAAAGCAGTAAAAACTTTAATGTTGACATTGCGCTTGACAAAACTAGCTATCTTCCTGGCGCGGAGGCAAAAGTTGATTTGTATGCGTCAAAGGACGGAGTGGCACTTTCGGGGTCGGAGCTTGCACTTATGGTGGTTGACCGCGGGGCTTTAGATGTTACGGGGTATCGACCGCAATCTATGGTGGATTATTTTTACAATTCGGACAATTTTTATTCGGGACACGGCACTTTTGATTCTGTTTCGGCATTGGTAGACCCAGTTACTTATGAAACTTACACTACAAGTGCGCGGGAACGGCAAATTCTCTATAAATACTATATGAATTCTGTGGATACTCTTGTTTTTGCCGAAGAAGCGGAAATGGATTTTGCAGCCGCTCCAATGATGTCTAGGGCAATGGCAACTGGAGAATCTATA
>CALCEK010000069.1 GCA_937900125.1 uncultured Treponema sp.
CGTCTGTGTGGATGAAGTAGTTGTTTTCAGCAGGGCTGTGGATGATAAAGCGAGCTGTGTAAGTTCCTGCTTTGTTCAAGTTGATGTTTGCACCATAGTGTGGACCATCGCTTGCATTCATCTGCATAAATGTTCCTTTTGCTTCAACTGCACCAGTGTTCTGGTCAACAACTTCGTAATCAACTGTTAAACCTGGAACAAATTGGTCAACAACAAATCCAAGGTCATTATCCATAGCGGCAATGTCAGCTTCAATGTGCATTGTAAAGTCTGCACCGCGCTGTGTGTTGCCTTCGCCTGATTTCATATCAACAGCCTGAAAATATACGCCGTTTACTGCAAGGAATCCTGCCTGTTGCTCATCGCCAATGTCATGTTCAACAAATCCGCCTTCATCCTCTTCAACAACTTCTTTTGCCGCAGAAGAAGACGCAGCTTTTTTGTCTTCCTTTTTTGACCAAGGCCAAGCAAAAACCATCGTTACTGCAAGTGCAGCCACAAAAATAAAAGACAAAGTCTTTTTCATAAAAAACTCCTTATGGGATTATTGCACCCAATTTATTTTGAAGAAGATTTCTCTTCATTCTTCCGTTTTGAAAGAAAATGCCCAAGCACAAGACTTAATGCAATTACAATAATTGCGATTCCTTGTGCAATAAGCGATTCTGCGTAAGGATAAATGCCCAAGAGAGAAATTGTTGGAACTCCGTCAACAACCTTTGGCAAAATCCAGCCCGCGTCCACAAACTCGCTAATTCCACCGCCCACAAACGCAACAACCATAACGAACATTAAAATTGAAGTCGCCATAAAGAACGGCTTTAATGGAAGTTTTCTTCCCGTCAAAATTATTGCTTTGTAAACAAATACGAGCAAAACTGCCGCAATCACCATACCGAGAATCACTGCGGAAACAGTGCCATTTCCATCTGACCCACTGAACATTGCTTGGTAAAACAAAATGACTTCTGCGCCTTCGCGGAATACTGCCAAAAAACAAGTAAACGCAAGGCTGAACATACTGCGACTATCAACTGAAGTTTGAATTTTACCTTTGAGATAATTTGACCACGCCTTTGACGAAGATTTTGAAAGCATCCAGTTTGAAGTATAAAACAAAACTGCAACCGCAATGAACATTGTTACGCCTTCAACAACTTCTTGCCCCTGTCCACTTTCAAAGCCGAATCGGGTTAATCCAATAAGAATCAACGCCATAACGACCGAAGCCAAAATGCCTATAATGGAACCTTTGTATACGGTGGGAAGATTTTTTTCGTTCCCACTTTTGCGAAGATATGCAATAATCGCGCCAACAATCAAAATTGCCTCAAAACCTTCGCGGAGCAAAATCAAAAGCGAAGCGACCACTGTTGCCCACCACTGCGCCCTATTTTGCCGTTTAGTCAAATCGACTGCGGTTTTTGAAAGCAAATCAGAAAGTTCAGTGATTGATGCAACAACCTCGGGTTTTGACTCTTTGTTTAGAATCATTGTTTTTGTTTTTGTATACAAATCAACGATTTGAGCGTCTCGCGCACTTCCAAGTGATTCTGCCACGTTTTCTTGAAATTTCGATTTTCCGTAATAACGAGCATAAGCCTTGCGGAATTTTGGCTCTGCGGTAACAACGTGACCTTCCGCATACATTTCGGCAGCTTCTGCAAATTCACTTGCAAGAACATCTGCAAGATCTGTCCATGCCATTTGCGGAGGGTCTAATTTTTCCGCATCTTCAAAAAGCATTGAAATTAAAGTATCGGCTTCTTTGCGAACTTCATCATTAGACTTTCCAGCACGCATTGCGCCTTTTACACGGCTGAATTGAACTTCAACATTACCCGCACGGCTTCCACCGATACGACTTTGTGTATTGCGTTCAAAACCGTCAACTTCGTAATGTCCAAAATACGCATCATTCATGCGCTCATAGCCGCCATCAGAATCCCCAGTAGCATAAATAGAATATGCGTCGTCAATGATGTTCTGCATCTCTGTGGCAACTTCCTTCCAAGAACGGTCAGCCGCCGCAAGCCTAAAAATCACCACAAACGATAAAAAGATTATAAGAATTCTTTTACGCATAATAGCCTCGATTAACATAGGTTAGCATAAACTAACGTTTTGTTCAAGTGAATTTTTGATTTTTTTTTTGCGCCTGTTGCAAATTTGCCCGCACTTGTTTGCAAAAGAGATGTTCGTTGGGGCGGAGTTTTTGTTTGTTCCGCTAAGAAAGTGCGGATATTTCGCGGGCAATGTCGCTCAATATGACGATGACGATAAAAACTGATTTTCTGTAGGAAAATCCAATCCGTGTGACAATATAAAGGAAAGTCACACGGATTCGGAATTGCTACGCAATTCCATTTAGCAATGTATGCTGTCGTTCTTGCGTGTCAGTGTGCTGAACGATAGGGCTTTGCCCGCCACCCCCACTTTGCAAAAGAAACACATCTTCTGCCACCCGTCCTGTCTGTTTGCAAATACCGCCAGTGTTCTGTTACCGCCCGCCTCTTTGCAAATGTCCCATTTGTTCCGCTAACAGTCCGCCTTTTTTGCAAACACGCCCCCTATTCTGCCGCACTCACGTTCCAAAAGTTAAGGCTTCAGCTTATGCGGTGATTTTTTTAAATGCTTCTAAAACGGCTTCTTCGTGGTTAAGACCGCGTTCTTCGGCATGACTGATTTCTGTGAGCATTCGCTGATAGTCATTTGGAACTATTTTCTTAAAATGCGGAATAAAAGAATCAAAGTCGGCAAGAATTTGTTTTCCTAGCTGACTTTCGGTTTCTTGCACGTGCCGCTCAATTAAATTGCGCAAAAGAATTTCATCGTGGCGGTCAGTTACTCCGCTCATAGAAACAAGCTGTTTGTTTAAGTGTCGGTAGAGTGTGTGTTGAACATCTAGCACGTATGCTATTCCGCCACTCATTCCCGCTGCTAAATTGCGCCCCGTAGGACCTAATATTACAGCGATACCGCCTGTCATGTATTCCAAGCCGTGGTCGCCGCAACCTTCAACAACGGCAGTCGCTCCAGAATTTCGCACGCAGAATCGTTCTCCCGCAATTCCGTTTATAAAAGCTTCGCCACTTGTTGCTCCGTACAACGCCACATTTCCGATGATGATATTTTCCTCCGCTTTAAAAAGCGCGTTTTTGGGCGGCCTCACAACAATTTTTCCTCCAGAAAGTCCCTTTCCCAAATAATCATTTGCATCGCCAAAAAGTTTTAGCGTTAAACCCTTTGGAATAAACGCTCCAAAACTTTGTCCGCCACCGCCAGAGCAAACAACGGTAAAAGTATCGGGCGCAAGAGTTCCCGCAAAACGCTTTTGAATTTCCGAGCCGAGAATTGTTCCCACGGTGCGATTTGTAGAAGACACTTTTATGTTTACAGTTGCTTTGATTTTTTGCGCAAGGGCGTTTTCTAATTCTTTTAGCAACACCGCCTCATCTGCGGATTCTTGCAATTTAAAATCGTAAACATCATTTAAATCAAAATGAGTTTTTATTTTTTCATTTTGATTCGATTCTTCCGAGTTTAAAAAAGTGCCGCTCCCTGCCGTTGTACGCCGCCCGATAATTGGTGAAACATCGAGCAAAAGCGAGCGGGATGTTGGGGCTTTTTCTTTTACAGAAAGTAAATCTGTTCTGCCAACCATTTCTTCAATGCTGTGTACACCGAGCCGTGCCATGTGCGAGCGCAAATCTTCTGCAATAAAGCGCATAAAATTTTCAATGTATTCAGGTTTACCTGGAAACTTTGCCCGCAATTTTTCATTTTGAGTTGCAACCCCAAAAGGACACGTGTCTTTTTGGCACACACGCATCATTTTGCACCCAAGTGCGACAAGCGGTGCAGTGGCAAAACCAAATTCTTCCGCGCCCAAAAGACAAGCGATTGCAACATCGCGTCCGCTCATCAATTTGCCGTCTGTTTCTATAACAACGCGACTTCGTAATCCATTTTGAATTAGTGTTTGGTGAGTTTCGGCAAGTCCCAATTCCCACGGAAGTCCCGCGTGATGAATTGAGCTTAACGGAGCCGCTCCTGTTCCGCCATCGTGTCCGCTGATTAAAATAACTTGCGCTCCAGCTTTTGCAACGCCCGCTGCAATTGTTCCAACGCCCGCTTCGCTAACTAATTTTACGCTAATCCGAGCCGCACGATTTGCATTTTTTAAATCGTAAATAAGTTGCGCTAAATCTTCTATTGAATAAATATCGTGATGTGGCGGCGGAGAAATTAAAGAAACCCCAGGCGTTGCATAGCGCGTTTTTGCAATCCACGGATAAACTTTTTTTCCAGGAAGATGCCCGCCCTCGCCAGGCTTTGCGCCTTGTGCCAATTTAATTTGAATTTCTTCTGCGGAAAGTAGGTATTCTTCTGTAACACCAAAACGCCCGCTTGCAACCTGTTTAATTGCGCTGTTTGCCTCCGTGTTTAACCGCTCAGGAGATTCACCGCCTTCTCCAGAATTTGATTTTCCGTGCAAACGATTCATTGCAATCGCCATACAAGTATGCGCTTCTTCGCTGATTGAACCGTAACTCATCGCGCCAGTTTTAAATCGCTTAACAATTTCTTCTACGCTTTCAACTTCGTCAATCGGAATTGCGTGTGCTGCGTCATAGTTGAGTTTTAAAAGTGCGCGTAAAGTGTGAGGTTTTTCGTCAGAATCAACCATTGCAATGTATTCTTTAAAACGTTCGTAATTTCCAGTTTGAGTTGACTCTTGCAATGCAGAAATTACCGCTGGGTTAAACAAATGGTCTTCGCAATTTTCTCCTTTGCGGTATCGGTGTCGCCCTAAAGTTTCCAACGTGGTGTCAACCGTGCGACCAAGCGGGTCAAATGCTTGATTGTGATGAAAAGCAATGTCTTCTTCAATTTCCTTAAGTCCGATTCCTCCAATGCGGCTAACAGTGTTTGTAAAATATGCTTCCGTAACTTCGCGGCTGATTCCAACGGCTTCAAAAATTTGCGCGGACTGATATGACTGCAATGTGCTGATTCCCATTTTTGCGGCAATCTTTACAATTCCACCGAGCAAAGCATTGTTGTAATCGTCAATAGCCGTGTGATAATCTTTATCCAAAATTTTTTTGTCAATAAGACTCGCAATGCACTCGTGGGCAAGATACGGATTTACGGCTCTAGCTCCGTAGCCTAACACCATAGCGGCTTGGTGAACATCGCGAATTTCCGCGCTTTCTAGCACAATTGAAATTGCCGTGCGCTTTTTGGTACGAATCAAATATTGCTCAACCGCACTAACGGCAAGCAGCGATGGAATTGCCACGTGATTTTCGTCAACGCCACGGTCAGACAAAATAATAACATTTGCGCCAGAACGATATTCGCGGTCAATGCTGACAAAAAGTTCGTCGATTGTTTCTTTGAGCGAAGTATTTGTGTAATACAAAAGAGAAACGGTTGCAACTTTGATTCCGCTTTTATTCAGATTCCGAATTTTTAAAATGTCAACACCTGTTAAAATGGGATGATTTATTTCTAGCACCGCACAACTTTTGCTTTGCGGTTGGAGCAAGTTTCCATCGCTTCCTAAATAAACGGTTGTGTCGGTAACAATTTTTTCGCGCAAACTGTCAATTGGGGGATTTGTAACTTGCGCAAACAATTGCTTAAAATACGAAAATAGCGGCGGATGTTTTTCGCTTAACACGGCAAGTGGAGTGTCTACGCCCATACTTGCGGTAGGTTCAACACCATCTTTTGCCATTGGAAGAATCATTTCTTGAATATCCTCTTGAGTCCAACCAAATGCTTTGTAAAGTAAAGCGCGTTCTTTTTCGGAAGAAACAGGAATTTTTTTGTTGGGAATGGGAAGTTCTTTTAGGCGCAAAAGATTTTGGTCAAGCCATTCGCCATAAGGATTTTGGTGTGAAAAATATTTTTTACATTCTTCATCAGAAATGATTTTTTTCTCAATCGTATCAACAAGCAAAATTCTTCCTGGCATAAGCCGACTTTTTTGCACAATATTTTCTTCTGGAATTTCAAGAACGCCAACTTCGCTAGAAAGAATCAACATTCCATCTTTGGTAATATAATAGCGGCTTGGGCGCAGTCCGTTTCTGTCTAGCGTTGCCCCGACAAAATCGCCATCGCTAAAAATAATCGCGGCAGGCCCGTCCCACGGTTCCATCATTGTTGCCCAATAGTGATAAAAATCTTTTCTGTCAGATTCCATACTTGAATCGTTGCGCCACGGTTCTGGAATACAAACCATCACCGCAAGCGGGAGCGGCAACCCATTCATCATCAGAAATTCCAAAGTATTGTCAAGCATTGCCCTATCTGAACCATTTACGTTTACC
>CALCEK010000070.1 GCA_937900125.1 uncultured Treponema sp.
AAGATGAATTTTTTAATTGATTTTGTTAATGAAAAAGATCCAGATGAAAAAGAAAAAAAAAGATTGCAGAAAGAAAAAAGACTAAACAAAAAAATTAAAAGTGCAAAAATTGAAAACAAAATCGTAGTCCGCATATTTTTAGAAAGCGATATTTTTAACGATTCTTTTTCTTCATCGTGCATAGCTCCAATCAAAAGGCTAGAAACGGCGGGCATATAAAGGACAAAACTCAAAATTAGCGCACTTAATGGAGAGATAAGAATTACAAGCTGCTTACAAATAATCGAAAGCGTAATTAAAAAAAGCGGAAGTAAAACGGCTTGCATATCGCTCAAAGAAAGCGTTTTTAAAAGTGAGCGAAACAAAATGCCAAAAAACATAAGCACATTTAATTCTAAAAGTAAAATTAAACCATAAGCAAAGCGTCCCTGCGCGGGAACAATAAGTGCAAGAGAAGCTGTAACGTACAAATATAGATTATTCCTCTTCATTTTGACTCTCCGTTTGAGTTTCGTCCGCTTGTAATGCGGAATAGTCGAGTGTTTTTAAAATGCGCGGGATTCTCGATTTCCAATAGGCAATTTGCGATTTTTCCGAAGCCTTGCGCACTGCATTTTGAGATTTTTCATTGAGCGTTAAAAATGAAACAAATTGAACTTCTTCATCTTTGCAAACAAAAACTGCCGCTTGCGGACCATATAAGGTGACAACGCGCAAAATAAGTGCGGTCGCGTAAGAATCCTCAGAATCCTTTAACAAAAATGCCGCGCTGCTTACCGCAAAGGAAGATTGAATTGGCAAAAAAGAGTCAACTGTGTATGGTAGAGAATTTTCGGAAATTGTTTGTACAAGTTGATTTTTTAAGCCTTTTTCCCAAGATGAATGTCCTATATAGGAGAAAAATACCAAAATGTCGAACATTAAAATAATTATTCCTGTAAAAATTCCAAATTTTATTGCTAAACGTTTGTAGTGTTCTTTTTCTTCAGGAGTAAGTCCATGCGGAGTAAATATTTCTTCGGTTTCAGTTTCAGCCATTTTCAAGTTCCTTCATACTTTGTAAAGTTGGAATTAAGATTCGTTCAATTTTATTTTTTGTTTGCCGACTTTCATAAACCTGAATCAAAGCTGAAATTACATTCAGTATCAAAATCATAAAAACATATCCCACAGAAGAAAGCCCGACTCCCAAAATTAAAAATGCACTCAGCCCCGCAAATACAGCGTAAACGCATTTTCCAGCAAATGTTAAAGGCGTTGTCCCAAACCATTGCAGTATATATATAGAAGAAAAAAGTGTTCCGCTTGTCAAAAGTGCCAAAATAACATCGCCCTGAAATTGAACGCCGCCTACAAAAGACGGAGAAATAAAACGCACCAAAAAAGCGTATACAAGTAAAAATATGCAGGGAATTAAAACGTCAAGCATATTAAACGCAATTAAAAATGCAGAAGAAATAAGTGTGAGCGCGTTAAACCTAAACGCAGGAATTGAAGAGCCAGAATCCAAAAAGAGAGAAACATAGCCTTCTGGAACAGAAACTCCAAAATGCGAAAAAATATGTTTGTTAAAAAACGAAGTTACATTTGCGTCAAAGGGAAAAATCGGGACTTCCCCACTCTGAATCAAAAAAAGCGAAACGTTCCGACTTTGCAAATTTTCTATTGACAAAGGATTTGCGGGAAAAAAATCGGTGTTTAAGAAAAAAGTTACGGCAACTGTAACCGCCACAGGATTCGCCCAGGAATATGCAAAACCGCCAAATGCGTATTTACAAAGCAAAAGCGAACAAAATGTAATAAAAAACACAGCAATCAGCGGATAATTTTCTGGAAGCAACATTCCAATTAAAATTCCCTGAACAAAAGCTGTTAAAAGCGAAACATTCGACTGCTTTTTTATCAAATTGAACAAAAACTCGGCACAAAAAGAAGCAAGGCTTGCAAAAAGAACCACGCATAATGCCTTGTAAGACGCGGTTAACGACAGCAAAATAAGCTGAAGACACAAAAATGCAAGCGAAACAGACAAACTTGTGTGCAAAGATGGCGTTATATAACTAAAGGGTTTTAAAGTTACATCTTTATAGGATTTTCCCTTAAACAAATCATTTAATTTCATTATTTGAATTCCTTACCAATTCTATAATTTGACAAAGCGGAAGCCTAGCAGGACACACGCTATTGCATAAAGCGCACCCTGAACAAAGCAAAGACGTTTGCATTAAATCGTTTCCTACGGGTTTTCCGCCGATTCTGTGCCGAAAAAGCAAATCAGGGAAAATTCCTTCTGGGCAAATTGCGCGACATTTTCCGCATCTAATGCAACGGCTGAGTGTTTGGTCTTCTAATTCGGCTGCGGGAATAAAACTTACGGATTTTACCTGCCTTGTAATTGCAGTTTTTAAACTACTT
Source organism: uncultured Treponema sp. (assembly GCA_937900125.1). Taxonomy (GTDB): domain Bacteria; phylum Spirochaetota; class Spirochaetia; order Treponematales; family Treponemataceae; genus Treponema_D. The sequence goes on from CALCEK010000070.1 coordinate 2,416, forward strand.
ACCGCAGAACCGCAAATTTTTCCGTTTATAATGATTTTTGCAGGCTTCGTTTTAAAACCGCCACATTGTTCTGCAATACTTTCTAAAGAAGCCCCGATTCTGATTCTTAAAAGTGCTGACGTTTTTAAGCAAGACCCCATAACGTGAACAAAAGTGTCTAAAACTGGTTGTGCAAAAACAACAGCTTCGTAAACAGAATAAAGTGTTTCTGGGTCAACAAAAACGCAATTTCTGTTTACATTTTTAAACTGTTCTAAAGAAGAGCCTCGCACTGTTTTTTTTGTAAGCTGAATCAAATTTTGCGAAAATCCCGAAGGATACATTTTTGTGTCCGCCTCCGCAAACACCGTAGGAATCCCCTTAAGCAATTCTTCATTTAGGGTAAAAGAAGCTTTTTTTGGAAGCGCAAAAACAATTCCTTGAGCATTCATTGCCCGCGCAGAAATTAAAGCCCCTTCTAAAACCTCATTTGTAAATTGTTTGGCGATAAACGTATCTGTAGCGCGACTTGGGTCTTCGTCAAACATTCTAACAATTAAAAGGCGAGTTTTTCGTTTTTTGCAAGATTCAAGCTGAAGAGCAAATGTGTCTTTTTGAGAAAAAGTATTTATTACGCCTTTAGACGCAATTATTTCAATCAGACTGTCGGGTGAAAATTGTTGCCACAAGATTTTTTCGCGTTTTTTTCCTAAATAAGAAAATTTTCCGCAAGTTTTTATTTTAATTGCCGTTCCAACTCTTCCATCGGGCAAAAAACAGGCTTGAGAATCTTCAATTCTGCCAGGAACAGAAGCATGAATGCAAACTGCTTGGCTATTTTTGTCAAGGCTAGAAGCAATCACTTGACCTTCTTCAACCATTTCGTTCTTTTTTACGACAACACTGAATTTTTTTTCTTTTGCGGAATTGCAGGGAATCAAAACTGAAGACGGCAAAAATGCGCGAGTTGCAGTTGATTGCTGTTTTTCCACTTTTACAAAATTACGAATCATTTTCATCTTTTTCTTCCATTTATTAAATATAGAACACCTATCAAAATCGGTTCAGAAAGCGCAGTTATAAGAACAAGCAAGGTTCTTGCATTCTGACTTTGAGAATTTTGTCTAATAAAGCCCCCATGATTGTAAGCAACATGAAAATTTTCCCTTTGCTCAGAAACAAGCAATTTTTCTATTGCGGGATAATCTAAATTTTGAACATTTTTCTTTATCTCGTTAGTAAAATCGTCATTGTATTCAAAAAGAACTTCCCGAGAATTTTGTATTCCCGAAGAAGTTTCGCGGTAATGGTCTACAATGATTTGGTCTCCATATTGAACAGTCTTAAATGAATCTGAACCATTTAAATTTCTGTACGGAAAAGTTTCAATGTTCCAAACCCAAACAAAATAGTCATTTGCAGAAGGCAATTCTTCACCATAAGACAAAAGCCCATTTGTAGAAGAAGGCAAAAATGGAGTTGGGAGAGAAACGAGCGAAGTTGACCCACGAGCTACAAACGAGGCTGAAAAAAGAAAAAATGCCAAAATCGCCAACAATGGAATTGAAGCAAAAAAAGTGAATGGAATGGTTTTTCGGCGCAAAATCGGAAGTTGCCGAGCAGAAAAAATTGGAGTGTAAACAAACGACTTTTCTTCTTCAAGGACTTTCGACATCATATATTCAAGATAAATAAGTGCATTTTGTGAAGAAAAAGTTAAAATGTACAAAAGTCCAGTTTGCACTGACGAGGCAAAAGTGCAAAAAATCGAAGTAAAAAACAAAATAATCAGCACGGGATTTTTTAGTATTGCCGAAAAATATCCGCGTCTTTTCCAAGAACCATTAATCAAAAAAAGGCACAAAAAATCAAGGCAAACCGCCGCACAAGGAAGTGGAAACGGCCGCGAAAAAGCAAACGCAAGCGGAAAAATTGCGGGCAAAACAAAAACGCTTTTGTAACGGCAAGAAAACAAAAAAATTACAAACAAAACCGCACAAATTATTGGCGAAGCAAAAGTAAAACGTTCCCGCCCATCTAAACCGCAAGAAGCACCCGTTTTTGAAACAATTTCTTTTAGAGCCTTTTTAGCTTTTGCGTTTTGCGAAGAAGGAATGTAAAACAAATTGTAAGTGCCACTTTCATCTGCAAAATAGCCAAATCGTTTTTGCAAATAAGAAGAATCCACTGGAGAAATTGGCGTAATTGAAGAAACAAGCGGATTTTTTTGCACCGAAGCAGAAATTACTTCCGAGCAACCTTCATTTTCTAGGTAAGACAAAATGTCTGATTCGGGAACTGAATTTTGAACATACAAAACGCTATAGGCTTCCCAAAGAGCCGCAGCGGGCATAGTTTTAAAAACAAGCAAAGCAATGCACGTTGAGAAAATTAAAATTGTCGGAAAAAACACGCGCAAAATGGTTTTCATCACGAAAGAACGCTAAAAGCAAGTCCTATAAAAAATCCAAGCAAACAACCGATTGCAACTTCTGCGGGAGTGTGCCCCTGAACTTCCTTAATCGGCTTGAATTCCATAATTCCTTTTTCATCAAGCTTTTTGCCAATTTTGTTAAGCATTTGCGCCTGAATCCCATTTGCGCGCCGAACCCCCACGGCATCGCGTATTGTTACCATAAAAAAACCTAACGACAAGATAAAAACATCGCTGTCAATTCCGCTCCTAAAACCGATTGTAGTACAAAGCGTAGAAACAAGGGCGGCATGGCTAGATGGCATACTTCCAGTTCGCCAAAATAGCAATTCAAACAATTCCTGAATGCTGTGAATTTTCCCCGAAAATAATTTTATAAGCGTCTTAATAAGTTGTGCTGAAAGCCAGCTAAAAATGCAAGACAATAGTATAGGATTTGTCAAAAAACGATGAAACTGTTCCCGCACCTGTGACATACTCATATTTTACTGTAATATACAGTTTTGTCTAGTAGCGAAAGACATTTTTTACTATATAATAGTGTATTATGGAGTTTACGGATTTTATTGCCCAAAATGACGATTCTGGAAGACGCTTTGACCGAGTTCTTAAAAAAATCTTAAAAAATACAAATGTCAATATTTTTAAGTCGATTCGCACGGGGCTTATTAAATTGAATGGAAAAAAGGCAGAGGCTTCAAAAAAAATTGTATGTGGCGATATAATTACAATCGCTTCGTTTTTATTGCTTCTGCAAAATGAGGGGGATTCTTCTAAAACAGAAAATTCAGCAAAAAAAGAATACAGTTTTCCTTTTACAATAATTTTTAAAAATGCGCATTTGCTTATCATAAATAAACCTGCTGGAATTTCTGTGCAAAAAGGCGGAAAAGGAAAAATGTCTTTAAGCGAAGAAGTAGAAAAACTTTACTTTGCAGAAATAAATGCAAATGGGCAAAACGCCCCCGCCCTTTCTTTTGTGCCAGGTCCATTACACCGCATTGACAGATTTACTAGCGGTTTAGTAGCATTTTCTTGGGATTTAGAAGGTGCGCTTTGGTTTTCTGAGCAAATGCAAAATCATCAGATAAAAAAGGAATATTTGGGAATAATTAAAGGTAATTTAAATAATTCGCAAAT
>CALCEK010000071.1 GCA_937900125.1 uncultured Treponema sp.
AGTGACTGGAGTTCAGACGTGTGCTCTTCCGATCTCCTATTCCTTTTTCTATACAAAGCGACTTTTTTAAAATGATTGTTTGCCCAAAAACGCAAGATTCTGCGGATTTTATGATTTTAGAAAATGCCACACAAAACGACATTGTTGTAACAAGAGATTTATTGTTTGCCGAAAAATTGCTAAAAAAAAATATAAAATGCCTAAACGACCGAGGAATTCTTTTTAATCAAGAAAATCTTTCTTATTTACTACAAGAACGTGCCTTAAGTTTACAAATGAAAAATCTCAATATTCGTCCTGCAAAACAAAAGCATACATATTCACAACAAGATGCAAAGCAATTTTCTTGTCAACTAGAAAAACTTATTCCGCAGGGGTAAGATTTGCGTTAATTGCTTCAAGGCGGTCACGGATCTGCATAAAAGCATCAACTAATTCAGGGTCAAATTGCCCTCCCCGCTCGCGTGCAATTTCATTAAATGTATCGTCAACAGTCCAAGCTTTTTTGTAAGAGCGAATGTGGCGCAAGGCATCATAAACATCGGCAAGAGCCACTATACGCGCAGATAGTGGAATTTCAAGTCCCTTAAACGGCTGTTGAACAGAAGAAACTGCATCTCCCGGCTGAAAATTCATATAATCTTCAAAACGCCCAGGATAGCCCTTTGTATCTCCGTCCCAGCGGTCGTGGTGATGCAGACAAACATCTCTCGCCATTTCGTCAAGTTCACTTTCTATAGGAGTAAAAATTTGTGCACCTATACACGTGTGTCCCTTCATTATTGCGCGTTCTTCCTCAGAAAGTGGTCCTGCTTTTTTTAAAATTTTGTCTTCGATTGCAACTTTTCCAACATCGTGACATTTTGCCGCCAATTTTAAAGTATCACGAAATTTGCTACGCTCAGACTCTGGGATTCCCTTGTTTGCGGCATAACGGTCATAAATTTCAACCGCAAAACTAGAAACTCGCTCAACGTGTGCTCCAGTTTCTTTTGGGTCGCGATAACTTGCCATCTTTACCAAACGTTCAATCAACTGCTTTGTCAAGTAGGCATATTCGTACACTTGACCAACTGTTGTAGCAAAATGCGATATATAAAATACCGCATCAGAAGAAAACGGCACAACCTTTCCATTTTCATCTTGCGCATTGATTATCTGCAAAACGCCCAACACTCGCCCATTCGTCATCAAAAGCGGAATTGTGAGCATTGACTGAGTTTTGTACCCCGTTGCAATATCCGAATTTTTGTTAAACACGTAAGAAGTGTCGCTCGGCATATTGTAAACATCATCAATGTTAATGGTTTGTTTTGTAACAGCGCAGTGTCCCGCAATAGATTGCGAAGTTGCAGGCATAGAAAACGCGATATATGGCAACTTTTCGCCAGGAGTTAATTTTTCTTGCAAAGTTCCATTTTGGCTATATTTAATTGTAAGAATTTTAGAAGTTTCATCATAGTCGTAAATAGATCCAGCATCTGCATGGACAATTTCTCGTGCGGCAGAAAGAATGTTTTCTAAAAGAATATCAACATCTTTTATTTCGCTAAGTCGCCGTTCAATTTGTGTAATTTGTTCGAGTTTTACTCCATGACCACGTGCTTCTGCCATACAACACCTTGCCTTTATTTTAATACAAAAAGATGGCTTTTACAAGGGACAAGAACTTTTTTTGTGAATAAGGCAAAAATAAAGTGGTCCCGCTCCATTTGATGAATCTGGGAAAATTTCATAAGCGAATTTTGTTTTTTCTCGCAAATCAAAAAAATGATTCAAATTTTCTCCCTGATTCACGGAAATTTTTCCTTGAAATTGACTTAAATTATTTTTAAAAACAGAAATAAGTTCTTGTTCTGAACAAATTTCTACATTTGAAAATTTTTTTAAGAGTTTTTCAATTATACAATCATTTTCAAGCGGAGAAAGTGCGCAAGTTGAATACAAAAGAAAGCCATCTGGCAAAAGCAACCTCCAAGCCGAAGAAAGTAAAGCCCACTGTTCAATCGCAAGGCTTTTTGTCCGCGCGGGTGTCCACTTTGAAAGGTAGGTTTTATCCAAATAAACATGACGCTCACTCGAACACGGAACATCCAAAAGAATGCTGTCAAAGGTTTCTGGCATTTTTTTACACCACAAACTTGCGTCAGAACAAGAAATTTCAATTTGCGACTGCTTTTTTAAATCAAGGTGAGTGTTTAAAACTTTGCAAAGCCGCATTTTTCGTTCAAAAGACCGCTCATTTGCATATAAAATGGCATTTTCAGAAAGATTTCCCGCTAAAACGAGCGTTTTTCCGCCTGGAGCAGCACACAAATCGGCAATTTTCTTTTGAGACAAAACAGGAAGGCAAAGAGAGGCGCAAACACTTGCCGCATCAAGAAAATAAGATTCAGTAGACGAAAAATTAAGTGCAACATATTGCGCATCAAGCAAAAACGCTTTTTGTAAGTTTTCCCAACGCTCTGAGTAAATATTTTTGTAAAAAGAGTCAAAAGCTTCTTTTCCAATTAATTTTTGTTTTTTCATTTAACTTCTTCCATAAGAAAAACAAGTTGCTCTCCTTTAAGAAAAGATTCAGAAAATGCAGAAAGCCTGTCCGCTAAACTCCCCAAGCGATTTTCAGGAGAAAAATTTGGATTTTCAGCGATTGTGTTTTTTTCTGAATCATAAATAAAAATTCCTAAATTAACCTTAAATTGTATAACATTATGGGCAGCTTTGCGTAGAGATTCTTGTAGAGTTTTAGAATTTTTTTGTTCCTCAAGAAGATTTTTCACAATATGCGCAAATTTTTTTTCACTAAGCATAATAACATCGCTTCCTGCTAAAATGGCAGTTTGGGCAGCAGTTTCTGGTGGATACCCATTTTGCGAAAGGGCTTGCATAAAAATGTCATCGCTTAAAACTAGACCTGAAAAACCTAATTCTTCCCTTAAAATTTCCTTAATCCATTTTTTACTTAATCCCGCACTTTCATTTTGACTAATTGCGGGAATTTTTGCGTGCGACATTAAAACAGCTGACGGTTTTGCAAAAAGCGAATATGCAAATGGCAAAAGTAAAATTTGTTCAACTTCAAAAGGCGAAAGTTTTATTTCTGGAAGCCCTGAATGAGGGTCTGTATTTGTATTTCCTGGAAAATGTTTTGCAACCGCTCCTACACCTTTGTCTTGATACGCACGGATTTCTATTAAAGAAAAAACGGCAGTTTTAGAAAGGCTTCCAAATGACCTATCAGACAAAAAATCCACATTAAGACTATTTAAAGTTTCTGCAACTGGAGAAATATTCAGAGTAAAGCCTAAAATTTTTAACTGTTCGGCTTGCAGCGAATAAAGACTATATATTTGTTTAGGTGAAAAATTTTCAGAAACACTTTTTTGTGACGGCAAAGTAGAAACAATGTTTCGCAAACGATTTACGTCCCCTCCCTCGTGGTCAATCGCAAGATATGGCTGCACAATTTTATTTTTTTTGCAATAGTTGTAAATTGAATCGGTAAAATTGATAATTTGTTCTGCGGAATGAGCAATGTTATAAGAAAAAAATAAATATCCCCCTGGAATTAAGGGTTTTTCATTGAGCGTTTCAACTGCTTTAAAATCTGCATTTCCGTCAAGATTCACTAAAAAAATTTGAGCAATTTGTTCTTCAGGCGAAAGGGAATCAAGGTAGGAATCGATTGCCACATCAATTTCGGAAGAAAATGCAAAAATGTTTGCAAACAAAAATGCACTACATAAAAAAGAACGATTTTTCATTCTGAAACTATACAAAATTTTTGTAAAATTAGGAAGAGTTTTGTTTGCCGTTGACAAAAACTCTAGCTGATTATATGCTCTAAGTTATGAAGTTACAACCAATTATCACAAGTCTTCTTGAGACTGACCTTTACAAGTTTTCAATGGGACAGGCAATTTATCATCAATTTCCTTCCTATAAAACAAAATGGACTTTTAAATGTCGCAATGAAGACGTTCATTTTACCGAAGAAATGCTTTCTGAAATCAAGGAGCAAATTAAATTCTACTGCTCATTACACTTTACAGAAGACGAGTTAAAATATTTGGAGCAAATTGAATGGCTTCACGAAGATTACATTGACCATTTGCGCATTTGGAACGCGCGTTTTCAGGATTTTGAACTTACCTCAGATTCTCCGTGTGGGCTTTCTATAGAAGCGCATGGAACTTGGTTGAACACTTCTATGTATGAAATTCCTGTTCTTGCGATTGTGAATGAAGTTTTTTATCGGCTTTCGTACAATTATGATTCTCTTTTTGAACAATACAAGCAAAAATTGGCGGAAAAAACAAATTGGTTAATCGAAGGAACTTTTAACATCGGTAATTTTTCAGAATTTGGTTTAAGGCGACGCTTGAGTGCGGAAGCCCAAGATCTTGCGATTAAAACCTTGTGCGAAAATAACAAAAACTACAAAGATTCTTATTGCATTGGCACAAGCAATGTTGCGCTCGCAAAAAAATACAATGTAACTCCAGTTGGCACAATGGCACACGAGTTTATAATGTGTGTTGGACAAGGGAATCCAATGTACAATCCTGCGTATTCTAATAAATTAGCAATGGACGCTTGGACAAAAGAATACGGTGTTTTTAATGGAACATATCTCACAGACACAATTGGAGATGAATCTGCACATTTGGATATGGGTTACACTTATTCTGTTAGTTTTGCGGGAGTAAGGCACGATTCTGGCGACCCATACGAATGGGGAATCGCGTGGATTGACCATTTTGAATCGTATTACAAAAAATACCACGATGAACGAGTAAATCCTAAAAATAAAACACTTCTTTTTAGTGATAGCCTTGATTTTGAGCGAGCTTCAAAATTGTATTCATATTTTAAAGATAAAATTAAGGTTGCTTTTGGAATTGGAACTTATATTGCGAATGACACAAATGAATTGCCACTCAACATTGTTATGAAAGTTACAGAATGTAATGATTTTCCTGTTGCAAAACTTTCTAACGCGGAGGGAAAAACAATGTGCAAGGATTCTGATTACATTGAATATTTGAAAAAAACGATTGATTGGAGATTAAATCACAAATGAAACTTTTAGTTGTAATTGATATGCAAAATGATTTTATTGATGCCGCATTGGGAACAAAAGAAGCGGTTGCAATAGTTCCAAATGTGCAAAAAAAGATTTCTGAATACAAGGCGAACAAAAATCCCATTGTTTTTACACGCGATACACACCAAAAGGATTATCTAAAAACGCTTGAAGGAAAAAATCTTCCTGTTGAACACTGCATTCAAGGAACGAACGGTTGGCAAATTTCTAGTCAGCTAGACACTTCCGCATCTAAAATAATTGATAAGCCGACTTTTGGCTCTTTTGCGCTTGCAGATTATGTTTCTTCGCTAGAAAATCTTGAACAAATCGAAATTGTTGGACTTTGCACTGACATTTGTGTAATTTCTAATGCGCTAATTCTAAAGGCAAAACTCCCAGAAGTTCCCATTGTTTGCGACAGTTCTGCATGTGCAGGCGTTACTCCGCAAAGCCACAAAAACGCCTTAGAAGCAATGAAAATGTGCCACATAAAAATAATATAGCGTTACAGTGTTTCGCTTGCGTTCAACATAACGCGCAGACTCCGCACCCCATTTTGCAAACTGAGTTTCAGCACTTGCGCCAACCGCCACCTATGAGGTCATTCTACAACGGGGTAACATTCAAAACCAGAATCGCGGAGCAAAAGTCCCATTGTTCCCTCTTCATTTTCATCTACAACGACTACAAAATATGTTTTTCCTGAGGGGCGCGTTTCTGTGTAAGAATATGCCGTAAAGCCCTTTTTCTTTAGCGCGGTAATTAAAGCCTTTGCGTTTGATTCTTGACCGAAAAATCCGACTTGTTGGCGTATAATTTTTTGTGAACTTTTTGACGAACTTGTAACAAGCGTTGATTGTTTACTTGTTTCTTGAGTTTCATTTGCCTCGTGGTCAAGGCGCGGAACAAAATACCAAAACGGAACACTCATCACTTGTACAGTACCTTTCACAATTCCATTTTCAGGACTTAAAGGGAATTCTTTAGCAATTCTTAAAGCGTAATCGTTTTTTGCGGTTAAATACCAAAGTGTAAGTAAAACAGACGCTTTTACGTTTTTCATGCTTGAATCCGAAACAAACGATTCAAGTTTTTTTATAGAAGGCTCTGTTTCTTTTACATTTTGCGCTCTGCACAATTCGCTCCAAACGCCATATAATTTTACAAAAGAAACAATATTAGAATCCCGTGAATTTTTTAAGCTACCAGAAAGATAAAAATCGGCACTTTCAAAATCGCCAGCGCACAAACTGCAACGAACCGCATTTATCAATAATTCTTCCGAGCTAACTTTTTGAAAACCGCTAACATTTTGCGCAGAAATTTCAGAGGCTTTTATATATGCTTCTTTTGCCTCTGCGTAAAAACCCAATTGTTCAAGCAAAAGACCTTCTGTATACAAAAGCGAGCGAGTGTCAGAAGCCGTTGCCGCAGAATCTAAATTATTCCTAATGTAATCTATGCTTTCTTTTACTGAACCTTGCGAAAAAGCCGCGTTTTTTATTTCAAGGGCTGTAAGTTTTGCATTTTGCGCTTCTTGTGAGAAAAGAAAACCTATACAAAAAATAAGTGTTACACAAAAGGCGCAAAAATGTTTTTTCATAAACTCTCCCCATTTTGAACAGAAGAATCTTCATTTACAGCAATTTCATTTTTTTCCTGATTCTCTTTTTCTTGCGCTTTAGCTTTTTTTTCTTTTTTTAGCTTTCGTTTTTCTTCCCGACTTAATTTTGGAACTTTTTCAACGATTTTTTCTACTGGAACTTCTATTTTTTTTGTTTTCCCAATCGTAAAAGGAAGAACAACAAGAACTCCCGCTAAAAACGAAATAAATATGCTTGCCGCAATTGGAACATTTTCAAAATGATGAAAAAGCCAAACATCGCATTTATAATCTAAATTTAATCCCGTAAAAATGGCCGCAAAAGCAGCCACCGCAATCGTAAAAAGCAATCTTACTGGCATTTTTTTTCTCCACAAAGGGCGATTCCAAAAAAACTACACAAAATCTGTTTAGTGCTTTCTAAAAAATCATTTTTTGTAACTTTTTAGACTTTCCTTTTTAATTTTGTAGCAGTTTCCTTTGGAATCGCTTTTTACAAAACTACATCTTCAATAATAATCGGAAAATTAAAGCGCGTTCCTTAAACTAAAGTTCCACGAAACGTATTTCCGCTAACAGAATCAAGGGTAACGTTTACAAAAGTTCCCAAACGAGAACGCGGAGCGGCAAAAGCGACCCGTTCATTTTGCGATGTTTTCCCTAACAATTCTTTGCTATTATCACGACTTACAACGTCTACTAAAACTTTTTCCATTTTTCCGCAACGTTGGCGCAAAACTTCCGCAGTAATTGAAAGTTGCGTATCAATTACTTGTTGCAATCTAGCCTTTTTTGTTTCTAAATCGATTTGAAAATCCATTTTTGCCGCAGGAGTTCCTTCACGCGGATTGTAATAGTACATAAATGCACTTTGATATTTTACAATTTTCATCAGCGAAAGAACTTCCTTAAAATCGTCTTCAGTTTCACCTGGAAAACCTAACATAATGTCCGTGGTCAAAGAAACATCTTTTATGCGCGATTTGATTTTTTCCACGAGTGAAATATACTGTTCTCTTGTATAGCGTCTGTTCATCGCTTTTAAGATTTTTGTTGACCCGTGCTGAACGGCAATGTGCAATCCCTTACAAATTCGCTCTTCGTTTGCAATTACTTCTATTAACTCGTCAGAAAAATCCTTTGGATTGCTAGATTCAAATCGAATCCATTGAATTGGAGATTGCGTTTTTTCCAAATAATTACAGATTTTTTTAAGCAAAATCGGAAAAGTAGTTCCGTCAGAATCGCGATACGAATTGACATTTTGTCCTAAAAGCGTAATTTCTTTTACATTTCTACTTGCAAGTATGTCTAATTCATTGAAGATTTCTGAAATTGGTCTTGACACTTCCCGCCCGCGCACGTAAGGAACTATGCAATATGTGCAAAAATTGTTACACCCGTGCATTATTGGAACAAATGTAGAAAACGCACCTTCTTCGTAAGAGGTTTCGGCAAAGGTGTACACGGGTTTTTCTTCAATCGGCAAAAAAATTTCCCCTTCTTCTACGGCAGAAATTATATCTCCGAATTTATGTTTTGCATAAGTTCCAACAACATAGTCGATAAAAGGAAAATCGTTTTGTAAAGTTTTTAAAAGTCGCTCCGCCATACAGCCCATTACAACTAATGTTAAAGGTTTTGCCCCATTTTGTTTAACATATTCTGCGGCAATTTCCATAGAACGAGTTTTTGCCTCTGGTTCTCCTGCGCGAACTTTTTTTAAGCCCGAATAAAATCCAAGTCTACCATAAATTCTTGTTTCTGCGGTTGCCCTAACTGAGCAGGTGTTTATGATTGCCATATCGCAAAGTTGCACATCGCTTGCTTTTGTCCACCCGCGAGAAATCAATAATTGTTCCACTGAAGCAGATTCGGCAATATTCATTTCGCACCCATAGGTTTCAAAAAAA
>CALCEK010000072.1 GCA_937900125.1 uncultured Treponema sp.
GAATTGCCAGGAAGGGCCGAAGCTGACCAAGGAAATTCTATTATACAAGGTCGGGGTATTTTGAATTTTAGACTTGTGGATTCAGACGCGACTTCTTCATTCCAGTCTTATTATTTTGCGCATCCAGATACAACTTTTGACAGTGCAGGAAATGTTATCGATTCTACACTGATTCCAGAAGATTGCGAAGTTTTTGGTTATTATGAAACTGATTCTTACGGACTTGACCAGTTAAATGAGTATTATCCATATATTGTAGTAAAAAAAGAAATCGTGCTTGACGGAAAACACATAAAATCCGCAGAAGTAGGGCAGGATTCAATCACAAATCGTCCGCAGGTGAATTTTTCACTTGATTCTGAAGGCGCGGAAATTTTCTATACGTTTACACGCGATAATACAGGAAAAAGCCTTGCAATCGTGAGCGATAACAAAATCAAATCAAATGCTCGCATAAATGAGGCGATTCCGAGTGGTCAAGTTTCAATTTCGGGATTTGGACTTGAAGAAGCGCGGAATTTGCAAAAAGTGCTTCAAACGGCGTGGCTTGATGTTCCTTTAAGCGTTGAAAGTCAGCAGGTAATTGGTGCCTCTTTGGGAGAACAAGCGATTCGGCAAGGCGTTTTTGCTATAGCGGTTGGTCTTGCGGCTATTATGATTTTTATGCTCATCTGGTACAAGGGAGCAGGAATCAATGCTTGTGTGGCGCAGGTTTTGAACCTTTACATAATGTTTAGCATCTTGAGCGCGTTGAATTTGACAATCACTCTTCCGTCAATCGCTGGTATGATTTTGACAATCGGAATGGCTGTTGACGCAAATGTAATCATTTTTGAACGAATCAAAGAAGAACGGCGTTTAGGCAAAGACAGGGCTTCTTCTATTGAGTTGGGCTTTGGAAACGCATTTTGGGCAATTATGGACTCAAACATAACAACCTTTATAGCGGCAATTTTTATGTCCCAACTTGGAACAGGTTCTATTCAGGGATTTGCTTATAGCCTTGCAATCGGCGTCGTTTCTACTGTATTTACTGCGCTATTCGTTTCCCGCCTTATGTTTGACTGCGGAACTGAACAATTCCACAAGAAAAACATCAGCATAGGTTGGGGGGTAAAATAATGGAAAAGAAAATTTTACAATTTAATAAAGCCTTTTTAGCTTGTACCATTTTTAGTTGCCTTGTTATTATTTGCGGAATCGTTGGATTTTTTGTTCGGGGAATCAATTTTAGCATTGATTTTGAGCCTGGACTTGTTGAAGAAGTGCGAATCGCAAAAACCGCGATTGAATTGACTTATTCAGGCGAAGCGAACGTTACGGTTGAAACGTCAAACACCGCATTGAATCTTGTTATAAGTGGCGTTGGTGCGGATAACGAAACGAAAACTTTTACTTATGGGCAAAATCCAACAATTGCATCTTTGGCAGAAGCGTTAAATCAAGTTGAAGGCATTACTGCCCGCGTTGACAATGCTTCTTCTGCGGACACTTATGGCATTTTTACAAATAACATTGTAAGTGCGCGGCTTAGTGCAAATATTCCTTACCGCTTGTATGTGCAAGATGGGAATGCACTTGCTTCAGTTGATGATGTTAGAAATGCTGTAAATAATCTTAATGTAGATGTTAAAGAGTTGGGTACGGCGGATAACCGCAGTTTCCAAATTCGCGCAAAAATTTCTGACGATTCAGAGTCAAGTCAAGATTTGCAAAATGACATTATTGGAGCGTTGCAAGAAAAATTCGGTGGAACAAACGTTGTTATCGTAAAAACGGACTTTGTTGCCTCTCAATTTTCTTCTTCGCTTGCGACAAAATCGATTATTTTGGCAATTGCAACGATAATTTTGATTTGGTTGTACGCTACAATCCGCTTCCATTGGGATTTTGCCTTGGGAGCAATTGTCGCATTAGTTCACGACTGTCTTATAATGTTTACATTTATCAGTTGGTTCCAAATTGAGTTTTCAACTACAACGCTTGCGGCTATTTTGACGATTTTTGGTTATTCAATTAACGCGACCGTTGTTATTCTTGACAGGGTAAGGTCAAATATTAAAATTTTGGATACAAAGAATTTTAACGACATTTTGAATAAATCCCTTACAGAAACCTTAAATCGTTCAATTATTACAACCGTTACAACGCTTTTTGCTTCTCTTTCTGAGGAGAATCAGCGCCGCCTTCTTGATTTTGCCGCTGTCAAGCAACTTTCCTGCAT
>CALCEK010000073.1 GCA_937900125.1 uncultured Treponema sp.
CATAAAGGCATCTCGAAAAACTCGTTTTAGATAATTTTTTCGAGATGCCGTTACCTCTAAAAATTGCAATTTTTAGAGGTTTCTATAAAAACTTGACGCTAGAAAAAATACGCTTTATAATTTTTGATATGAAAATTATCCGCAAAAACCCAGAAGCAATCAAAGAAATTTTAGCTGAACATTTAAAAACAATCTCGCAAAAAAACGATGTACTTTTTGTTTTTTCTTCCGATGTTGCCGCGACCTCTTGGGCTGATTGGGCGGTCTTAAATCCAAAAGAATCTGGTGTTCAAGCGGTGGCACTTGAAAATTTTATTGCATGGGACAAATTTAAAGGCTCTTACCTTGCAAGTGGAATGCAGGACAAAGTTTGCATTCCTTCAATTTTGCGGAAACTTTTTATTCGCTCACTTCTTTTAGAAAACACAAAATCACATTTTCTTACAAAAATTGTTCCGAGCGATAACGCAAAATCCGCTTACGCTTTTACCGACTGGATTTCAAAAATCATTCCATCTTTAAAACTCTGGCACGAAAAATATCTTGCCTATTTGAAAAAAAATAATCTTACGGCAGAAACTGATTTGGATGCGGAAAATCGGGATTACAATGAATTGTACACGCGCTACAATGATTTTCTTTGCAAAAACAATTTTTTTGAAACCGCGTGGCTAAAGCCAGAATTTGTTGAGCAAAAAAAAACAATTATCATTTTTTATCCTGAATTGCTTGAAGACTTTAGCGATTACCAAGAAATTTTTTCGCAATCAAAAAACGTAATTTCAGTTCAACTTCCCGAAGAAAAAAATGACAATCCTAAAGTTTTTAAATATCCCGATTCAAGAAGCGAATTGCGCCATTTGATTTTGCGGATTCGAAAACTAAAAGAAAAAAATGTTCCTTACACAGACATAGCAGTGAGCGTTCCAAACATAGAAATTTATCGTCCATACATTCGCCGTGAGTTTGAGCGATATTGTGTTCCCATAAACATTCGTGCGGGTGAACGTCTTACAAAAAATTCTGCGGGAACAATTTTTAGGCAAATCAGCGATTGTTACACGAGCAATTTTTCTTACGACAGCGTTAGAACTCTTTTGCAAAATGAATACGTTCCATGGGACAGCGAAACAAAAATTGTAAAAGAAAATTTTATCCGCGAAGGGAACCGCCTTAGAACAATTTGCAGTTACGAAAAAGACGCGCACGACTCAACGATTGTAGACACATGGCTTGAAGCCTTAAGCAAAATAAACCATGACACTCGCGAACTTGAATTTTATGAAAAACTAAAAAAAGAAATTGATAGCATTTGCAAAGCCTCCTCATTTGAAAATCTTCGCACAGCATATCTTTCATTCAAGGGAAAATTTTTTGATACAGAAAATTTCACATCAGAAGCGAATAGAATTTTAAGTCGCTGCATAAGTGAATTAAACGCCATAATCGAAATTGAAAATAAATACATTCAAAAGTTGGAACTAAAAGTTGAAGAGCCGTTTTTATTTTTCTTAAACGAATTAGACGGAAAAATTTATCGTCCGCAAGAAGTTATAGACGGTGTTTCTATTTTTCCCTACAAACTTTCGGCAGTTGCAAATTTTCCATATCAATTTGTGCTTGACGCTTCTCAAAAAAATTTGGATATTCCATATAAACGCTTGGGCTTTTTAAATTCAGAAAAGCGCAAACTTTTTTTGGGCGAAGAAGTTCTTGAAAACGAAAACGCCTCTTCTGCATTTATTCGATTGTACGCAAAAAATGCAAAAAGTAGCGATGTATTTTTTTCTTATGCCGAAGAAAGTTTTACGGGTTTTGCAATAGCACACAATTCTCTTTCTGTGATTCTTGAATCTGAGGATTTTAAAAATGAACTTGACAAAAGCGATTTTATAAAATCAGAAAATGAAAAAATTCTTAAAAGGGATTTTTCAAATTCATTTTTCGCATTAACAAAAAATCAAAAGTTAGAATTTGAAAATTGGAAAACTATAACAAGCAATTTTGATTTTGAAAAAAATTACAAAGTTCCAGAAGCAATCGAAAAAAAAGCAAACTATGTTTTGCAAACTCACAGAAGAGCAAAAACAGGAATCGTTGTAACGCAAAAAGATTTAGAGCAATTTTACCCCTGCCCTAGAAATTGGGTTTTACATTCGCTTTTGCGCCTAAAAGAAGATTCGCTTGACACAAATCTTATGCAAAGATTTGACATGGGAAACATCAATCACAAAATCTTAGAGTTTTATATGAAAGATGTTTGTGAACAAAAAAATCCCATTCTTCCCACAACAAATGAAAATGGAATTTTTGATGACGAAGAAAATGTCAGAAAAAAAATTGAAGACTTTACAGACAAAACAATTCATCTTTCCAGTATGGATTTTCACGAAAGTCCAATTGTAATTCTCACACTTGAATCGCAAAAAAATTTGATTGTAAATGGAATAATGGATTTTTTGCATGTCCTTTGCAAAGCACCAGACAAAACAGAAAAATCTTTCAACTCTTCAATTAGCGGTTTTGGCGGCTATAAAGTTCAAGGCGCAGAAGTTGAGCTTAGTTACAAATATTCAGACGGCAGAACGCATTTTGGAAAAATTGATTGCCTTTTGTCTGATTCGGACACTGGGGATTTTGTCATAATCGATTACAAAAATTCTATGTCTTCAGTTCCTTCTACCGCAAAAATTTTTGCTTGCGATGAAGAGTTAGGCTCTTTTCAAATGCCAATGTATGCAACTTTAGTTCGGGATTGTAAAATTAAAGCAGGAAGCAACATCATAATTGAGGCGGCTTATTTTTATTCAATTAAAGATAAAGGTCGCCGTGCCACTATTGACGATTTTGCGGGAGTTTCTAAAGACAAAAAAGCTGCAGGAATTGAAAACCAGAGCAATTACAAAATTTTTATGAAAGATACCGTTGAAGTTTTTGAAAAGTACGCAAACGATTTTGAAAATCGAGTTGAGCAAAAAAAGTTCACCCCTTGCGTTTCTTCCGCAGACAAAAAATTTGTTCACGCAGAGCCATACAAAGTTTGCCTAAAATGTGATTTTAAAGGTTTTTGCAGAACAACTTTTTCAGTCGGACAAAAAAAGCTTATCCAAAAAGAATCAGAATCAAACAATGAGGCAAAATAATGGCTTACGAATATCTTGACTTGCTAGAAAGAAAATTAGACGACAGACAAAAAAAAGTATGTTGCAGAACGGACAATTCTGTTGTAGCCGCTGGAGCTGGAAGTGGAAAAACGCAAGTTCTTGCAACGCGATTCGCATGGCTTGTTATGAGTATGAATATTCCCGCTTCTAAGATTTTGACTTTAACTTTTACAAATAAAGCTGCTGGCGAAATGTATGAGCGCATTTATAAAACACTTTCTTTCTTTGCGCAAAATCCGCAAACTCCTGCAAAAGAAAAAGAAAGAGCGCAAGCGGCTTTAGATAATTTTGGCGAAACTCATATTCAAACTTTGGATTCTTACTGCGCCTCGATTGTGCGGCAAGCGGCAAACAGGTACGGAATTCGTCCAGACTTTTCAATGGGAAGCGCAGATGCAGCGCAAAACTTAAAGGATGCGGCACTTCCGTTTGTTTTAAAACACAGAAAAAATCTTGCGCTACAAACTTTTTCTGAAGCGGGAAAATTACAAAATTTTGCAGAAGACATTTTGGCAAAAACAGTAAACGATTTTGTTTCTATTGCCGACCCCGATGATTTTTTTACAAACAAATTGCCTGAACAATGCAAAAAAATTGCAAGCGATTTTAATTTTTTGGTTTTTAAAGAAGGAACAACTCCTCTTGAATTTTCTGAATACAAACCATTTTGCGAAATAAAAGATTTGTTAGACAAAGCCCTAAAGGAAAATAAAAAAGATAGCGATTACGTTAACATTTGCAAAAATATTCTTGTAGACTTAAATCCGATTCCTTTAGATTTTGAACCAATAACTGTACAACAAATTGAAAAGAATCAGGTTGAAAAAAATTTAATTGAAAAAATAAAAAAATTAGATGTATTGCTATCCACACTTCCATCTAAAGGTTATACCCAAGAACTCCGCCCTATAATCTTTAACTTAAAAGAAACGCTCCACTCTGTACTTTCGCAAATTTTGTACATTGAACAATTTGAAGCCATCAAGGAACTTTTTACATTGCTCGATGATTTTCATGTGCAAATAAAACAAAGCAAAAAAATCTCAGGGAAACTTTCATTCCGCGATGTACAAAAACTTGCCTTGCTCATTTTACAAAATGAAGATGACTTGCGCCTACAAGAAAATGTCGCCTACGAAAAAATTATGATTGACGAGTTCCAAGATAACAACGGAGAAAATCGGCAATTACTTTTTTTACTCTGCTCTTCCCCCCAGATAAAAAATCCAACGGCAAAAGACATTTCTAAAAGTAAATTATTTTTTGTTGGCGATGAAAAACAGTCAATCTATAAATTTCGCGGAGCTGATGTTTCGGTGTTTAACGAATTGCAGAACGATTTTAAAACCTACTTTGGAGAAGAAAGTGTTCTTCCAATGGAATACAATTATCGCTCTTCGCTTTCGCTGATTACCTCGTTTAACAGATTATTCGGCGGGCAAAATGGAATCTTCCCATTCAATCCACAAGAATCATATGAAGCTTCTTATCAAACTGAAACAAAAAAATTTGACACAACAAAACGAGAAGTTCAAAAAGAAGAATCATTGACTGCGCAATCTGTAAAAATGCACTTTTGTATTTTTAACACAAAGCACTTTGGCGAAAACTCTCAAAGTTCAGCAGATGAACAACTAGACTTGCTTGAAAAAGAAGAACAAGAAGCTTACTTTATTGCAAAAAAAATCAGCGAGTTACACAACAATAATGTTCCGTACAAAAAAATTGCAATCTTAGACCGTGCACGCACTAAGCGCAGATTTATAACAAAATGGTTAAACGCTTTTGGGATTCCCTACACGCTTGACAAAAACAACAATATTTTTGAATCGGGGCTTGTGTTTGACTTTTACAATTTTTTGCGACTTTGCGTTTATCCTTCCGATGCAACAGCATTTGCCTCTTACCTAACTTCTCCATTTGCGGCTTTGAGCGAAAATGCAGCGGAAGAAATTCTTGGAGTTTTGCTTGACACTGAAAATTCCGATTTTGTCTTTAGCGCGTCTTCAGAAATCGATGAAGAAAAAAAAGAAATCCTAAAACAAAATATCGGAAGCGAATATGATTTATTTTCTTCTGCGCTTGCCTTTTTTGAAGAACAAAGAACTTTATGTTTGAGCCGACCTTTAACGCAAAGCCTTGAAGTTTTGTGGTACAAAACAGGCTACCGCTACGAAACACTTTTAACCGAAAGAGCTTCTCTTGCGGCGGAACAATTTGATTTGCTTTACGAACTTGCGCGAGAATGTGATGAACAGTCAAAAAGCCCCGCATGGTTTGTAGACCAACTTGCCGTTTTGTTAGAAAAAGAAAAATCATCTTTTCCAAATGACGAAGACGAACTTGACGTTTCAGAAATCAGCTATCCAATTGAAAAATCAGACGCGATTCAAATTCTTACGATTCACAAAAGCAAGGGCCTGCAATACAAATACGTTTTTGTTTGCGGCTGTTTTGAAGTAAGAAGCAAGGGGGAATCTCGCGCTGTTTTCTTTGATGAAAAATATGGTGTGAGCATAAAACCGCAAAAGGGAAATCCAAATTATTTTGTAGAGATTCAAGCGGAGCTTTTTAAAAGGAAAGAGCTGGCAGAATTTAGAAGACTTATTTACGTTGCCATAACACGCGCGGAGGATGAAGTTTTTATTGTTGGAAGTTCAAAATTAAAGGAATCAAAAGATTCTAACAAAATAAGTTTTACGCTTTTAGAAAATCAACTTTTTTCTTATTATCCAAAATGCAAGGAAGAAGATTTACTTTATGCGTACAAAAAAGCGGTTTTTAATCCAGATGCGCCTTTTGATTTTTTGTCAATTGAGGCAATAGAAGAAAAAGTTTTTTATGAAACACTTTCTCTTAAAACAAAAAAAGATTCCCGAAGCAGCGTTCAAGAAAATATTTTAAATTGTTCTTTAGGGGCAAGCGAAATTGAAACAGTAAGAGAAAAAGTTTCTTCTGTTAGACCGAGTGATTTAGAAAATCCAAATGTTAAAAATTATGTTACCCCAAAAACGAGCGACCCTTACGCCGAGATTGTAAATGAAATCGTAGAAAAAAATTCTAACGCAAAGGATTTTTCAGAATCAGATTTAGAAGAAGATAATGCTCTAAACGATTTAGAAATTCTTCCGAGCAATACGGGGTTTTCTTACAGTGCGTTTGGAACGCTTGTACACGCATATTTTGAAGCTTTTGTAAACGGCATTTCCGCTGAACATTTTATTCCTTCAAAAAGTCTTTTTAAGAATTTGAGTGCTTCTGATATTGAAAAAATAAAAGATGTTTGCGTAAAAATGACGAATCGTTTTAAAGAGAATCAAATCGGAAAAGAAGTTTTAAAAGCAAAAGAGCAAAATCTTTTTGTAAAAAGCGAATACGAGTTTAAAACTGTAATCGAAGGAAAATTAGTAACAGGGTCTATCGACTTGATTTTTAAAAATCCAGAAAATGCCGAATACACTTTAATTGATTACAAATCTTTGCGACAAATAAAACCAGAAACATTTTATCTTCAATTAAAATACTATCGCATTGCGGCCGCTAGACTTTTAAATTGCCAAGAAAGTCAAATCCGTTGCCTTTTGTATTATTCGCGCTACGATGAACTTTTTGACATAACAGAAAACATTTAGCGCAAATTTTCATTTTCAAAACTAAGGGAAGAGGACGCACTCCAAGCGTTTTCTTTCCAAACGTCAAAAACGCGGTCGGTAACAAGTGAAATATTTTCTTCACCCATATCGCTCAAAAGAACAATGATTTGTGTTTTGGAAAAAACAGAAACAACATCACTTTGTCTAAGAGATGCTTTTAAAACTTCAAGGAATTCTTTTTGCGCTTCTTCGTTCGAATCTTTTTGTTCGAGCGTAAAAAGCAAAACGCTTACGTTTTTTGAATTGTGTAACGAAAGTCTATACAAAAATTGGTAAATCAATCTAAACTGACTAAATGGCAATTCCAATGCGCCAGAAACAATGTTTCTTTCTTGCAAGATTTTTTTTATGCCGCTTAAACCATTTGTTACACTAGATTCTTCGAATTCGACATTTTGATTTCCGTAGAAAAATTTAAATCCGTGTTTGCCGTTTTGTTTTACATCATACAAGGCTTTGTCTGCCTTTTTATAAAGTTCTTCAAAATTGCTTCCTTCAGATGGAACAAAAACGCAACCTAAAGATGCACCGAGCGGAATATTCATATCCTCGCCCATAAAATCTTTTGCCGACTGTAAAATTATTTTGTTTATAAAGCGAGCTTTTTTTTCTATAACAACTTCGTCTTGCACATTTTGACAAAACGCAATAAACTCATCGCCCCCCATTCTGCCAACTACATCGGAAGAGCGCACGGTTGCCTGAATAATTTCAGAAAATCGAATCAAGATTTTGTCGCCCATGTCGTGTCCGTACAAATCATTTACCAGTTTAAAACTATCAAGGTCAATCATCATAAGAACGCCTTGCGACTTTTTGCAAAGTTCTGAAATTTGTTCCTGCGCAGATGCTTTGTTTAAAAGACCAGTCATCGGGTCGGTTGTAGCCGCTTTTTTTAATCCGTGAATTTGTTCGGCGGTTTGGAGGATTTTTCCGACTCGGCTTAAAAGAACATCGGCACGAAAAGGTTTACTTATAAAATCGGAAGCTCCAGTTGCAAGGCTTTTGCTTTCCGTTTCTTCATCTTTGTCGGCCGTCATAAACATAAAAGGAATTTGACTTTGACTTTGCACATTTAATTTTTCTTGGAGTTCATAGCCCGACATATATGGCATTCGCAAATCCGAAAGTACCATATCAATTTGGTGTTTTTTTAAAAGTTCCAAAGCTTCTTTTCCAGAAGAGGCACAAACTGTTTGATATTCGGAAGAAAGAATATGATTTGTCATCATTAAAGAAACTTTTTCATCATCAACAATCATAATCTTTTTCATAAAACAAAAACTCCTTCTAAAAAAAATTATGGAAACCTCTAAAAATTGCAATTTTTAGAAATGCCCTTATTTCTTAACTTTACCACATTTTATAATTTTCAACAAGCAATGAAAAAAAAATCATTTTTTGCAAAAAAAATGATAGTGTACAATATCTTGTGTAAATGCTCCGTTGGG
>CALCEK010000074.1 GCA_937900125.1 uncultured Treponema sp.
GAAAAGACCGATTCCCCGTTGCGCTCGGCAAAATGCGTATGCTTGAGTGCGACAGCGAACACAGCTATCCCAGCCACGAGGCAATCGATTTTTATCATCACTACAAAGAAGACATTGCGCTGTTTGCGGAAATGGGCTTCAAGGTGTACCGAATGTCGATTGCGTGGACGCGAATTTTTCCGAACGGAGATGAAGCTGAACCCAATGAAGAAGGACTCGAATTTTACGACAAGGTGTTTGACGAATGTCACAAATACGGAATCGAGCCACTTGTAACGCTCGTGCATTTTGACGCTCCAGTCGGATTGATAAAAAAATTCGGCGGGTGGAAATCGCGCGAAATGGTTACTTGCTTTGAAAAATACGCGAAAACCGTTTTAACTCGCTACAAGGACAAAGTGAAATACTGGCTCACGTTCAACGAAATCAATATGCTCTTGCACTTTCCATTTATGGGCGCAGGCATTTTGTTTGAAGATGGCGAAAACGAAAATCAGGTAAAATATACCGCAGCCCACCACGAACTTTTGGCAAGTGCGCTTGCGGTAAAAGCTGCGCACGAAATCAATCCTGCGATGAAGGTGGGCTGTATGCTTGCGGCGGGGCAATTTTATCCGTACAGTTGCCGCCCAGAAGATGTTTGGGAAGCCCTAAGCGATGACCGCAAGAACTACTTTTTCATCGACGTGCAGAGCCGTGGCTATTATCCGCCGTTCGCGCTAAAGCAGTTAGAACGCGATGGCGTAAAACTTCCGATTTTGCCTGGCGATGAAGAGATTTTGCGCGAGGGAACTGTGGATTTTGTAAGCTTTAGCTACTATTCTAGTCGTGTTAGTGCTTCTGCGGATTCGGACGTTCCGCGTGCAGATGGAAATGCTATTTTGCAAGCGGTAAAAAATCCGCATTTAAAAGAAACGGCTTGGGGCTGGGCAATTGACCCGCAGGGTTTGCGCATTACAATGAATATGTTGTACGACCGTTATCAAAAACCGCTCTTTATTGTAGAAAACGGAATTGGAACAAATGACAAAGTTGAATCCGACGGAACTGTAAATGACGATGAGCGAATCGATTACATGGCGCAACACATTTTGGAAATGGAAAAAGCTGTTGCGGAAGACGGAGTGCCTTTAATGGGCTATACGATGTGGGGTCCGATTGACATTGTTAGCGCGAGCACGGGCGAAATGAAGAAACGCTACGGCTTTATCCGCGTGAACAAAAACGATGACGGCACGGGCGACCTTTCTAGGTCAAAGAAAAAGTCGTTTGCCTGGTACAAAGAAGTAATTGCTTCTAACGGCGAAAATTTGTAAAGGGAACAAAGTAAATCCGCAAAGTGTGTGCAATAAAACGCAAACTTTGCGGAAATTCTTAAATTTAGGGAAGTTATATGAAAGCCGTATTTATTGATATTGACGGAACGCTTCTTCCGTTTGGGCACAATGCAATTCCAGAATCAGCGTGCAAGGCAATAATGCAGTGTCGCCAAAAAGGAAACAAGGTTTACATAAACACGGGGCGGTGTCGCGCAGAAGTGCTAGATTCAATTACCAAGTTGGGCTTTGACGGAATTATCTGTTCAAATGCAATGTATATTGAAGAAAATGGAATCGTTCTTCATAATGAATATTTAGAGGCGAATCTTGTTCATCGTGTGGCGGATTGGCTTACGGCAGAGGAAATTGGGTTTTTCTTTGAGGGACAAACAAAAATTTGCGCAAGCCCGCTTTATTTTCCTCAGATGAAAAAAAGAGTCGGCGAGGAAAAAGTTCAGCACTTAGAAAAAGCGTTCCCTGGAATCCAAGAAAGACGTTTGGATTACACCGAGATTGCAAAAATCAATTTTATTCCAAAGGCGGATTCTTGTGCGCGAGCAAGAAAAGAGTTTGGTGCAAAACTTCAAATCAACGAATGGTCGTTTATTGGAAACGAAGCTGGAATGGGCGAAATTACCTTGCCTGGCGCGGACAAAACAAATGGCGTTCGTTTTATGCTTGAGCGGACTGGCATTTTAAAAGAGGACAGTTTTGCTTTTGGCGATTCTGATGGCGATTTGGGGATGGTGAAATTTTGCGGAACGGGAATTGCAATGGGAAACGCAACCGAAAATCTAAAACAAAATGCGGATTTTATTACGGACGATGTTTGTGAAAATGGACTTTATAAAGCCTTTGAACATTTTTCGCTATTGTAAGGGGTAAAATGACGATTACAAAAATTCTTAACAATAATGCAGTTTGCGCTGATTCAGACGGAATTGAAACTATTGCAATGGGACGTGGTCTTGCGTTCGGACAAAAAGTTGGAAATGAACTTGACCCGCTAAAAATTGAAAAAACATTTGTTTTGCAAACAGAAGAAAAAAGGAATCGTTTTCAGCAATTTGTAAAAAATATTCCGCTAGAAGATATTTTGCTTGCGGAAAAAATAATTTCTTACGCGCAACAAAAAAATCCCACTCCATTTGACGAAAGCATTTACATAACGCTCACTGACCATTTGAGTGCTGCCCTTGAACGCACTCGGCAAAATATCGCAATTACAAATCCGCTCACAAGCTTGATTCAAAGTTTTTATCCAACGGAATTTTCGCTCGGTGTTGACGCGGTAAAAATCATCAAAGAAGAAACTGGAATGTCGCTTTCTAAAGATGAAACGGCTTTTTTTGCAATCCATTTTATAACAGCGGAATTAGGCGATTCTACGCCTGGCTTTAGCACGGTGCTAAATTTTGTTAAAGAGGTGAGTGGAATTGTTTTGCGCAAATTAAAAAATCCTGTTGACGACAGTTCAATTTCTTGGCAGCGATTTTTGACGCACCTTTCTTTTTTTGCGCAGCGATTTATGTCTGGCGGAGAAAAAGTTACGCACGAAGCTCTTTTGTACGATTCAGTTGTAAAAACTTATCCGAATGCGCTTCCTTTGGTTGAAGAAATTTGTGCGTTTATAAAAAACAATTATTCTTACGAAGTTGGACTTGATGAAAAAACTTATTTGATGATTCACATAAATCGTTTGCAAATTGAATTTGGAATTAAGGATTGAGGAAGAATGAAATTCTATGTGGACTGAAAATGAATATGTTTTAATTACTTCGGCAGTTGGGGGAGAAAAAAATATTGTCAGCATCTCAAGTTGTTTTACTCGCGTAAGAATTCAGGTTGTAGATTTACACCGCATTCATTCTGACGTGCTAAAGACGCTCCCTCTTGTAAAAGGAATTCTTGTTCGCGGTGAAGAAGTTCAATTGGTTGTAGGCTTAGAAGCCACTTTGTTAGCTGAATCATTCAACAAGTATTTTAAAGAAGCCCAAAAAGTTCCCTATCGCACTTGCATTTAGGAATCGGCAAGCAACGCTTGAGGCAACTGCTTGAGGCAACTGCTTGAGGCAACTGCTTGAGGCAACTGCTTAGGCAACGCCCTAGCAACGCTTGTGGCTTTGTTTCCCGTCATGTTGAACGCAGTGAAACATCTGTAGATTCTTTGCGGAACAAACAAAAAGTTTGCCGATTACAAAACGGCTTTTGTACAAAGATAACATAGATTCTTCGCGGGCAACACCCGCTCAGAATGACACGCTAAAGTTGCCGAATGAAAAATCCTTTCCGCATAAATAAATTCCTTGCGGAAAGTCGATTCTATTGGTATAATAAAAAAATATCGTTCAAGGAGAAGATATGAAACGCTACAATGGTAAATCAATTTACAAAGGAATCGCAATCGGAAAAATTAAAATTTTTCAGAAAATAGTTTATGACACAACGCTTCACACTGTTGAAGATGCAGAAGCGGAAATTGAACGCTACAATAAAGCGCGCGATGTTGCAATCAAGCAGCTTCAAACAATTTACGCAAAAGCGGTAGAAGAAGTTGGTGAAGAAGCCGCTGCAATTTTTGACGTGCAGTCAATGCTGATTGGCGATGATGATTTTACCGATTCCGTTTATTCGATGATTCGCGAGCAAAAGGCAAATGCTGAATATGCGGTTTTCCAAAGTGGCGAAACAATTAGCCAAGTCTTTGCCGAAATGGACGATGAATATATGAAAGCGCGTTCTGCGGACATTAAGGATGTGGCACACCGCGTGATAACAGTGCTTTGTGGCGGTTCGGAAGAAAATGTTGAATCGGACGAGCCTGAAATTTTGTGCGCTGATGATTTAACTCCTGCCGAAACGGTTGCTTTGGACAAGTCAAAAATTCTTGCATTTGTTACAAAATATGGCTCTTCGCAATCTCACACGGCAATTCTTGCGCGAACAATGAACATTCCCGCGCTTACTGGCGTTATTATCGATTCTGAATGGAACGGAAAATTTGCCGTTGTTGACAGTTTTGCGGGCGAGCTTATTCTTGAACCCGATGAGCCAACTCTTAGCGAAAAAGAAAAACTCCGCAAAGATTGTATGGCAAAGCAAGAACTTCTTTTGCAATTAAAAGGAAAAGAGAGCGTTACAATTGACGGCAAAAAAATAAATGTTTACGCAAACATCGGGTCGGTTGCGGACGCAGATTTGGCTCTCGAAAATGATTCCGAAGGAATCGGACTTTTCCGCAGTGAATTTTTGTATCTCGGTCGCCACACGTATCCGAGCGAAGAAGAGCAGTTTGTCGCCTACAAAAATGTTGCTCGCAAGATGAAAGGAAAAAAGGTTGTCATTCGCACTTTGGATATTGGCGCAGACAAACAAGCTGATTATTTTAAACTTGAGCACGAAGACAATCCTGCAATGGGCTTTAGAGCAATTCGCATTTGTTTAGACCGTCCAGAATTGTTTAAAACGCAACTTCGAGCAATTTATCGGGCAAGCGCATTTGGAAATCTTGCAATTATGTATCCAATGATAATTTCTGTTGACGAAGTTCGCAAAATCAAAAAAATCTCCGCTGATGTTTGCTATTCGCTTAACAAAGAAAATATTCCTTATGGCGATGTGGAGCAGGGCATTATGATAGAAACGCCCGCTGCCGTAATGATGAGCGCGGAACTTGCACAAGAAGTTGATTTCTTTTCAATCGGGACAAATGACCTTACGCAGTACACGCTTGCAATTGACCGTCAAAACAGTCGCCTTGAAAACTTTTACGACCCACATCATCCAGCGGTTCTAAAGGAGATTCAAATGACAGTCGAAAATGGTCACAAACACGGCTGTTGGGTTGGTATTTGTGGTGAGTTGGGCGCGGATTTGGACTTAACAGAAACATTTATTTCTATGGGGATTGATGAACTTTCTGTTTCGCCGTCACGCATTTTAGGTTTGCGCGATAAAATCCGCTCGCTTAATTCCAAAACCGCAAAATCAATTTTGCAATAGAATTGCCAAATGCAACACGCTTGGATTTTGCTCATTGCAATGATTGGACACGTCCTTTGCGTGTGCGCTGACAGGTTGATACTTTGCACGCCTGGCGGTCACTTTAGTTTTTCTGATATGAAGGACAACGCAAAGATGGCAAAACTTTTTGGGACTAAGCCAGCGAGTGACCCGTTGCGTTCAATCGTTTTAGGCACGCTTGCAATGTTCAT
Organism: uncultured Treponema sp.; assembly: GCA_937900125.1. Classification (GTDB taxonomy): domain Bacteria; phylum Spirochaetota; class Spirochaetia; order Treponematales; family Treponemataceae; genus Treponema_D. The sequence continues at coordinate 5,534 of CALCEK010000074.1, forward strand.
GCAGTTCTTCGGCTATCTTGCGCTTGGAATCTGGATGCGAGAGTATTCAGCCCTGTGGGCAAATTTGATGATAGTCGGAGCCGCGATGATTTATACCTTTGGACTTGCACATCACATACTCGGCTGTGCAACGGAATGGATATATATCAAAAGCAATCATAACGAGGAAGGGCTAAAGCTAACCTCCGAATTCTTTGGTAAAACCTCGACGACGATGATTGGCTGCTATGCGGGAATTCTCTTGTTTTCGGTTGCACATTTTGTACCAGTGGTGATGGGAATAACGACGCTTCCTGCGTGGGGCTGTGTGTTCAACCTTCTGCCGCTGTTTCTTGTGCAAGTTCCGTTCAACATTCCTGGCGCGGGGAATATCGCAGGGGCGGTGATGTACCTTGGTCTGTTCATCTTGTTTTTGATTTGATGCTCAGTCACTCTGAGGAACATAGTTCCGAAGAATCTGTGTACGCTTTCCCAAGAAAAACAGATTCTTCACATTCGTTCAGACAATATGTTGTGTCCCACAGTTTGCAAAAAACGTGGATTTAGCTCAAAATGAGCATTACCAAAATACAAAGAGGAGACACAACAATGGAAAGTATACTTTATGTCGGGATGGATGTCCATAAGGACACGAATTCGGTCTGCGCTTATGACGCAAAAAATGACAGAAACATTTACGAGCACAAGATGAAGGCAAACTCAAAAAATGTCGTAAAGTATTTGAACAGCGTAAAAGAAAAAATGGGGGACGTTACATTTGTCTGTGGTTACGAGGCGGGCCCCACGGGATTCGGACTTTACAAGGAATTCTGCATCGCTGATAGTTGACGTATAGAATTCTGCGTTGTCGTCCATGCCTTTTACGACATATTCAAGAACTTTTTGGGCATACGGCTCGCGGTTTTCCAGCAGATAAATAAAACTGTTCGTATCCAAAAAAATACGCCTAGCCATTGTATTCACCCCGCAGATTTTTTTGATATTCCAGAATATCCTCGCCTTTCCAGCAATTACTTACACCCATAAAAGACTTTACAAGCTCCAAATTTTCTTTATGAGACCGCTTTTTTGTCTGCTGCTCAGAGTGCAATACCGAAGCATTTAGCACATTCAAAAGCTCTCTTTGCTCTTCATACGGCAGTGCGACTGCTTCTTTTGCCACTGTCATCAATGCATCGCCCATAATTAACCCTCCACGCCTTCCATTATACCACAGGCAAAGCCTGCTTCTCAATCCGCCCCCTCAATCTCCCGCTCCACCGCCAGTTATTCCCCCACAGCTTCCTTTGTCGCGGCAATCTTCTTGTCCGCGTACCTCACCACGTCCTTGATGACCAGCTTCTGCACCGCACTGATAAAATCCTGCATTGCCGCATAGTCGGGCGCACCGTCGCGCACGGGGAGCATTACTTTGTCACCCTTGATTTTTGCATTGCTTATGCTGTTGCCCCAAGAGTATTTGTGCGCAAGGCTTTTCGTTATACAAGCGGCAAGATACAGTTGGTTTGATTTTGTCGCTTCCGCGTCCTTGAGATATAGCGCAAGATTGTGGCTATCGTTTGAGAAAAAATTGTCCTTTTGATAGCTGACAACAAAAGTCTTTCCGCCTATAAAAATACAGTTGCCACATTCGAGAAAATCCGCATCATAAGAAATATAGGAACTTACGCCGTTGTTTTCCGCACTGGCGCACAGATACGGAATTTCTCCGCTACCTTCAACAATTTCGCAGGAAAGAATGTTATGCGTATTCTTGACCGTAAAAATATCGGTAACATTGAATTCCTGCCATTCCAATGCATCAAAATTCTGAAGCGCAAGCGTCTCTCTTTCCGTAAGCGTAGCGTCGGAAAGTTCGCGTATACGCTCCTCTTCGAGTTCGCGTATAAAGCTCTCCATAAAATCAAAGTCAATTTCATTGTTTGCAGTTGTAGGCAAAGAGATTATCGTTGAATTCATTGCATCTCGATTGAACTTATGTGCATAATCATAACCTGCATTTGAAGTTGCGACTCTGCAAGCTGAAATTATGTATAAAGCAATCGACTGATTGAACGGCAAAAACTTCGGTACTAAATGCTGAATGTGCTGATAGCCGATAAAATCATCTTTCTGATAATACATAGTATCCGCACCAAGCGTTGTGTCAGAACAGCTGATAGAATTTCCTGAGTTATTTGCTTCAAGATTTGAAAAACCCATTACGCCATTATCTGTTGAAGAGTTTGATACCAACGGTACAGTTCCATTTTCAGACATTATCTGTTCATTTGTGAGTTTGTACCATTTTGTCGGATTTATCTCAAACAAATCGCCGAGCCTGTATTCGCCCCACTTGACCGCCTGCAGTTTTTCGCCAAGCGGGGCAGCTATTTTCCCAAGCCGCTTTCTCCGTCTGTTCCGTTTGCTTGATTTTTCAAAAGATTGGAAACTTCCCATGCAAGGTAATCGGCAACAGTTTTCTTGAAGTCCTGCAAAGTCGGCTTTGTGTCTACTGGCGCGCTCTGGTTCCAGTCTGCTCCATTTTCAGGATCAATCGTACTTTCGTAATACTCTTTTTCTGTAAAAATCTTCAACTTGCTCTTTCCGAATCGAACAAGGCTTACAACTTCATCGTATCGTTCCTTTGCGTTGCCTGTATCACGAAGGTTAATGCTTGCTTTTTTGCGGTTTGTTCTTGTGTAGCCGTCGTTTGAAAAGTCAATGAACTTTACTATTTCGTCTTTCTGGTGTGCTTCCCCAACTCGGAATACATAAACATTTGTCTGAACACTCGATTTTCCAACAAAAAGGTCAATCGGCATTTTTATACTTGCCAAAAGCGTAGAGTGTTTCAGAATCTTTTTATTGTATTCAACTGCCTTTCCACTTCCTGCACTGTTCTGAATAATGATTGCCGCATAACCTTTTTCCATCATGGAAAGGGCTTTTTCAACAAAAATCATACCGTTTCCGCTTGCAGAATACGGCGGATTCAAAACAAATGCAGTTGCAGGGAATTTTTCACTCGTCCGTACAAAACCATAGTTTCCGTTGAAGTCGGTGAGTGAATTTTTATTTAAGATGTTGCTGCTTCCGTCTCCCATCAGAATCATATTGAGGATTGCAAGCATATAAATTGACGGTAAGATTTCCAATCCTAAAAGTTGATTTGCCTTTATGAACGCTTCTTTTTTCTTGAATTCGTCCGGACTTTTGATGCTAGATTTTGCGTCATCAATCATAATGTTCATAGCAGCAACTAGAAGACCAGCTGAACCAGTTGCAAAATCCCAGACATAACTGTCTTTGTTAACGCGAGCAAGACGAGCCAAAAAAGAAGCTACATAAGATGGCGTTAAAACTACATCGTTTAGTTTGTCCTGTGTAAAACCTAGCCAGTTGTACATTTCATTAAAAAGTCTTCCTGTAAAATCAGTGGTTAAACCTATTTTATAATACAATCCTAAATCATCAATTACTTTTGAGAAAACTCTTTTTAGCTGACTTTCACCGTTTATTGGCTTGTTGATGTTTTCGTTTGTCAAAAGCCCTTCTGAGAAAGTCTGAATGATGAGGTTCTTCTTATCTTCAGGCACATTTTTAGCAGTCAAAAAAGTATTGATTTTTCGTAGCATTATATCACCGTCGCGCTCGCCTTTTTCCGCAGAGCTTTTTAAGTCTGATTTTTCAAGAGGCCTTACTGGGTTTTCACCTTTTATACCAAGGTTTGCGATGATAGATGCTGCAACTAGATAAATGCGTGCAGACTCTCCAAGTCCGCTTTCATTTTTGTAAATGTCGTTGTTGAGTTTTACAAGGCTTGAAGAAATTTCTTGTTCACGCTTTTCAATACTCTTATTTTTCTCTTCTTCGGTAAGGTTCAAAGATTTTACTTTTTCAATAAATGAATCGAAGTTCGTTTCTTCCAAGAAAGATAAATCCGTGTATTTTGCGACTTCTTGTCCGTAACCATAGTTCTTGCCCGAAACATAATAAACACCGATTTCATGCTGCAAATTTCCGCTTTCGTCTTTATAGCCTGTAACACCAATTGAAATGATATCTTCATAATCTGTGTAATGCAAAAGAGCGTTTGCATAGTGAACAGCACCATTGACTGCGTAAGAGTTTATGTTTTTGTAGTCATTTTTGTTATCACTTGTTTTGATTGCAACATTTCCATTTTCATCAAACTTTACAAGGCGATCTTTATAACCTTTATATTCAATGAGAACTGGATATGCCGTACCGTAAGAGTCGTAAGCAAGCAATTTACAGTCAGGTCGGTTTCCACCTGTTCCGCCCTGTTTTGATTTGTATTCGTCCAGAGCTTTGTCGATTGAATCGTTAAGGCTTTCCTGTTCAAGCTTGTAGTCAAGTTTGTATGATTTAAGCCAACCATTCACAAGGTCAGCGATATTTGGTTCTACGGATCTTTTTTCTTTAGACATCATTTTCTCCATATTATTTTTACGAGTTCTGTTTTTATTATCGGTTCATTAACCATTCCGCAATATCCCACACCGCAATTCCTTCATACTGATAGGCCGGGTGTTTTGTCCGTGCGATAATCATTTTTGGATAAGCATCTTTTATGCTCAAAAGCGGGGAACTTTCCCTTTCCATTGTTTCAGGACGGGAAATGTCGTCGCTCACCTGAATGTAGATTTTCTCGTTTCGTTTTACGGCCACAAAATCAATTTCTTTCTGATAAAGAACCCCTGTATAAACTTCATAGCCTCTGCGTAGAAGTTCTATGCAGACTATGTTTTCGTAAATCCGCCCATAGTCCAGATTTTTAGTTCCGAGTTTTGCATATTTAAAAGAATGGTCTGCAAGATAATATTTGTCCTGGCTTGCAAGATATTTTTTTCCTTTTATATCGTAGCGTCGGATTTTGTAAAAGGCGAAAGAGGCACAAAGATATTTTATATAGGAAGAAACCGTTTTATCATCAACTTTACTGCCTTTTGAAGTCAGAGTATTTGCAAGGCTTCTTGCAGAAATTTCAGAGGAAATGTTATCAACAAGAAAATCATTCAGCATATCCAAAAGCGGAAGATTTTTTATTTTGTATTTTTGCTGAATATCACGGACAATCAAAGTTTCAAAAACTTCATTCAAATAATTATATTTATCATCAAGAG
>CALCEK010000075.1 GCA_937900125.1 uncultured Treponema sp.
TCCCTACACGACGCTCTTCCGATCTCAAAAAACATTTGAAAGGGATTCTCCGGCTTGTCAATGACAAGTTGCGCCTTTTTCTTTTCCGCGATTTCAAAGAGCGTCTCACAGGAAATAACGTTCATATAATACCGCTCCGTACCTTGCTCCCCGGACAACTTCCGAATATAAGCCTGACACTTTTGCAGACTGGTGAACGCCATCAGCGTACCGTCCTCATACAGGACGCCTTCCACGGCGCGAACCTTGTTTGAGCGCGGCGGCTCAATGGTAAAAAGGTCCGCGTCCAGCAGAATGTCTTTGACAATATCCCAGTCTTCCTCGCTTCTATGCGGCTTCTTCAGCATTTTTGTGTAAACGCTCAGTTACGGTATTTATATTGTTTACCATATAAACGGGCTGCAAAGTTGCGTCAAGACAGTCGCGCCACAAAGAACTTTCTGGGTCAACAGTATTGCGCTTTAAAGTTGCCATTGTTATTGGAATATGAACATATTTATCATGTACAAGTCCAATAACGATTTTTGTTTTTCCTGCCATTGCTGCGTGAACTGCATTATTTCCAAGACGCTCACAATAAATTGAATCGTTTGCGGTTGTTACAGCGGCTCTTACTTCGTAACTTGGGTCAATGTATTTTAAATTGATATGAACTTTGCGAGTTGCAAAATATTCTGTAATTCGGTCGCGCAAATATACGCCGATGTCCGCCAACTTTTTGTTTCCAGAAGCATCCGTCTGGTTTGTAGTAGTGAGCAATTCTTGACCCGCACCTTCGGCGACAACGATAACGGCGTGGTGTCGGCGTTCAAGGCGGTCTTCGAGATGCGCAAGGAATCCATTCGGACCGTCAAGGTCAAAAGGAACTTCTGGAATCAGACAGAAATTTGCTTCGTGACTTGCAATAGCAGCGGCGGTTGCAATAAAACCAGATTCTCGCCCCATTAATTTGACAAGTCCGATTCCGTTAATTTGCGAATGGGCTTCCATGTGGCAAGAGTTGATTGCTGTTGTTGCTTTTTGAACCGCAGTTTCAAATCCAAAAGAGCGGTCAATAAATTCAAGGTCATTGTCAACTGTTTTTGGGATTCCAACAACAGCGATTTTTAATCCGCGTTTTTCGATTTCATTTGCAATATCAAGTGCCCCACGTTGCGTTCCATCGCCCCCGATTATGAACATCACATTGATATTCAGTCGTTCGATAGAATCAACAATATCTGTAACACGGTCGCCACCACCGCGTGAAGTTCCCAAAAACGAACCACCAATTTTATGTATAGTGTCAACATTGTCTGGATTGAGTTCAACAGTGTCAAATCCTTCTTCAGTGAAAAATCCTTTGTACCCAAAACGAATGCCACGAATCCTGCGAACACCATAGCGATTCCATAAACAACGAACAACTGCACGAATAACATCGTTCAAACCAGGACATAAGCCTCCGCAAGTACAAATTCCCGCTGTAACATGGGCAGGATTAAAATAGATGTATTCGCGAGGACCAGCTTTTTCCATAAGATTTGTGGTGTCGTTTGCATCGCCCAAATCATCTTCAAAGACATTTACTAGATTGCGAACGTGAGATGTATCTTTTACATACGCCGCTCTAAAATCACCATGTCCTAACGCTAATTCAATGGGGGAGTGAACTTTACATTCGCCCAAAGATTCAACTGAAAAATCATACTGTATCTTGCCCATAAAAACCCCTTAATAGACCTGTTCGATAACTTTGTTATCGAGCCAGATGACGAGTTTTAAGCCGCTGTAATAGCGCGACTTAAAACATCACATTTCAAAGTAGCCTGTTCTGAAACTGAAGTTTCCGAACAGGTTTAATGTATTCTGATGCGTTCTAATAGAATAGACTGTTGGCGTAAAAAAATCAATAGACCTATTTAGAGCATAAAAATCAAATTTTCTAAAATATTCGGAGATTTTTTGGGGTAGACACCCCCCTGCACTGAACTGCCCCTCAGAATGACGATTTTTAGCAGTACTCGGGCAAAGCTTTATTGCTCAAATTTGCTCTTTTGCTTTTAAGAGTTCTTGTTTTGCGTTTAGCATTGCTTTTTCTGCGGCATCGCCAATATCTTCTAAAGTTAAATTATCGTTTTCAGATTTTTTTAAGCATTCTGGGGATTTTTTCCATGCACACAAAATTCCGCGCGAGCTGTTTACTGTTCCGCCAGCTTCTTGCAAAAGTCGGGCTGCAATTTTTGCATCTCCACCTTGCGCTCCATAACCTGGAATGAGAAAAAATACCGATTTATGATTTTGCCGTAGCGTAAGCGCGTCATTTTCTTGGGTACAACCAACGACGGCTCCAACGGGACTGCACGTTTGTTCGGGGTAGAAATTCTTAAAATCGTCTGAAAGTGAATTTAATTTTTCTCCAACGCGGCTAAGGACAGTTTTTCCGTTTTGTAAAAGTTGATTTTCAATATCTTCCATTCCAGGATTGCTTGTCCGCAAAAGTACAAAAATGCCTTTTCCGTTTTTACAATACGACAAAAATGGTTCAAGAGAGTCAAATCCCATATACGGATTTATAGTGATAATATCGCTTTCAAAATCGCCAGAAAAATGCGCGTCCGCATAGGCTTTGGCTGTTGCCGCAATGTCGCCACGTTTTACATCACTTATGCGAATAAATCCCGCATCTTTAACTTCTTTGAGCGTTTTTGCGTACACTTCCATTCCAGAAAGTCCCATTGCTTCGTAATAGGCAATTTGAATTTTAAAGCAACAGGCACTTTGCGTTTTTTTTGCGCGGCTGATTATTTCTTTGTTGTAGGCAAACACCGCATCTTGCGCGGAAGAATAATTTTTTAGCACTGAGTGCGGAATATAATCGGGCGAAGTGTCTAGTCCAATGCAAAGTGGACCATTTTTTTGTGCCGCTTCTTGTAAAATTTGCATATTGTGTTTCATAATGAAAGTATAGCACAAATTATTTGTGTTTTCCACATTCTGTGCAGCCCGTAACAACTACGTGTTTTTTTCCAGTGGATTTGTTAAAAAGTCGAGCGGTAAGATACCCATTTTTTAGCGGAACTTCTTTGTGGCAAACTGGGCATATTCTTTTGATTCCTGGCTGCAAAATTGGATAGCAATGCGGGCAACCGTAAACGGCACAAAATTGGTCTGGAACATTCATTGGGCGGTAAACGCGACTTACAATATCTTCTCCCTGCAAAAGTATGCTTTTGCAAAGCGGACACGCAACGTTTGTAGACTTTTTTGTGGGATTTTTTTGCGCGGGATTCGATTCTGAAAAAAGAGTCCCCCTGTGGCGTTTGACAAAAAAAGTCAACAATAAAATAATCAGAACTGCCGATACCCCTAGCAGTATTGCATTGAGTAAATCCCCCATAAAAATAATGTACCAAAAAAGAATTTATCGGACAAGTCTGTTTTTTTACCCTAACAGCCACAAATTTGAAAAAACACTTTTTTTTATTTAAAACTTGCTGTACAATAGATTCGAGAGAATGTTTTTACTACTTTAGGGGGATATTTTTTTATGGAAAACCAATTAAAATTTGAAAAACCTGGTGCTGCGGTTTACCTATTGAATTGGTGTATGTTTTTGGTAACTGCCGCTTATGCTATGGTTTTGGCCTACCTTGTAGGAACTTTTAAATCGGTTTCGCAAATGATGCGGGTGCTTTATTCTTGGCCGTGCATTATTTACTACGTGATTTTGCTTGGCGCGAATTTTTATATTCAGCAAAAGTCAACGGCGGTTTTTTGCGCTTACGATGGCACCGAAGAATCCTACAAAAAATGTATGCCCTACTATCATTTAGAGGCGATTTTTAACGTTTCTACTCCGATTATCGGGGCGGTTGTTTTGCCGTTAGTTGTGATTTTTGCGGCGCGTCTTGCAAATGAAGAAATCGGGTCTTACAGGCTTATCTATGCAAATATAAATGCGGTGTCTTTTGTTGCAGTTTTCTTCTATTTAACATGGATTGAACTTTGGGAAGAATGGCTTTGCTTTTTGCCGCTCAAAGATAATGACGTAAAATTTGGCGTTACAAACCGCATTATGACGATTACAGGGCTTATGTTGCTCGGTTCATTTGCGGGTGCGTTGAGCATTTTTGTGATTGTCATTGAGAAAAATGCAAGCGTGGCAGCCGATGTTAATCAAATTACAACGATTTACATTAAAAAACTTTTGCCTATTGCGATTTTATCGCTTGTTTTGGGAGTCGTTGATATGTACATTTTGTGCGGATATTTGATGAAACGTTTGCACAAAATAAATGCCTTTAGTGCGCGGCTTGCAAATGGCGATTACACATCTTCTGAAATTGAACGGCGAAGTCGTGATGAAGTAGGGCTTGTTGTTACCTATATAAATTCATTTTATCGAGCGTCAAAGTCTTTGCTAGAAGGAGTTGGAAAAAGTGTAGACAGTACCCGCCAAGTTGGAAACGATTTGAATGCAAATATGACTCAAACTGCGGCAACGGTTCAGCGCATTGTTTCTAACATAAATTCTGTGCGCGACCAAATGTCAACTCAAAGTGAAATTGTGGACGGAGCTACTGATGCGGCAGAAAATATTCGTTCTTGCATAAACAAATTGACTGATAATATTAGATTGCAGGGACAAAATGTTGAAGAAAGCTCTGCGGCGGTTAAAGAGTTAGTCCAAAATGTTCAAGGTGTTACAGAAACACTCGGCAAAAATGGAGTTACGGTTGGCGAGCTTGGAAAAGCCTCCGATGTTGGTCAACGCCGTGTAGAAGATGCGGTTAGTATGGCGCAAAAAATATTGTCGGAATCTACAGGACTTTTGGAAGCGTCTAACGTTATTCAAAATATTGCGGAACAAACAAATCTTCTTGCAATGAATGCGGCAATCGATGGAAAAAAAAGAAAAAAGTGTAACTTATGAATATTTTTCTGATGAAAAGAAATATGCTTCCGGCATATTTTTATGCGAAAATATATTTAAGGAAGTATAAAAATGAGTTTATTTCAATCAAAGTATAAATTTAAAATTTCATTTGAGGATTTAGACCCGATGTATATTGTCTGGCATGGAAATTATATGAGATATATGGAACAAGCCAGATGTGATTTATTTGCTAAAGATGAAACAACTGGAACGAAGGTAATTATTGAAAACCAACTTGAAATATCCAATCATGATCATTTAGGAAAAATTATCACATATGCTTCTGGTTTAGATGCAAAAGTAATTGTTTGGGTTGTGAAGGAAGCCAAAGAGGAACATCGTGCAGCGATTGAGTGGCTGAATAACAACACAAACAAGGATATCAATTTCTTTCTAATTGAAATTCATGCGTATAAAATTGGAAATTCTGACCCTGCTCCGAAGTTTGAAGTCATTGAGAAACCAAATGATTTCGTCAAACGCAGTAAGGTTAAGACAGATGATGGTGAACTCAATAAGAGCCAGGGCGAAAGACTTCTCTTCTGG
>CALCEK010000076.1 GCA_937900125.1 uncultured Treponema sp.
TGGGGTCTTTTAAAGGCCTATGCCGGACAGAAAAACGGCTGGATCAGCCTCGACTACGCAGAAAAACTGGCGTAACGTTCCTGTCCATATAGCACAAAAGGAAGGGAAGAAAAAGCCGTTAATTCTCCGATTTACTCGGGAAATTTCGGCTTTTTCTTCCTTATTATAGTTGCTTTCTCCGGGCACCAACGGTAATATGCCAACAACCCGGAAAGCGCACTTACCGGCGTGGACACCGGGAAATAACGACGAAAGGAGAAGGCAAATGGCACAAGCAGTCAAGATAGACAGGAAGACCCTCGCGAAACGTGGGTACCGGGCGGCACAGCAAAAGAATGACGCTGACCGCATGAAGGGCCTTACCCACCATCAGGAAGCTAAGCTGCAAAAACCACAGGAAACACCAGAGCTTCCCGGCAAGCCCGTGACGATCGCGCCAGCCCCGCAGGTGAAGACGAAGTTGAAGGTGGCGGCTTATTGCAGGGTCTCGACACTGATGGACTCACAGGAGACTTCCATCGAGGCCCAGCGCACGCACTATGAGACCATGATCCGGGAAAAGGAAGAATCGACATGATGAAGATCTATCGCTATAACGACGTCCCGCTGAGCGAGCTTTTGATCCGCTCCGTGGAAAAGAGCGGCGTTTCCGATGCCCCGCTCAGCCCCTCTGTAAGCCTGCTCATTTTGCGCTTGTTCCTAAGTCAATCAGCAATTCCAATTTCCACGCGGGGTCGTTTGTGCGCATAGAAACCAAATTGCCCGTGCGGAGCGCGTTTAGGTCGTTCCGTTTGCTCAACTGGTACATAAATGAATAGGGGTTTTCGGAATCTTGGGAAACGGCAGCCGCCGCATTGTAATGTTGCAAGCTCGAACTGTTGGCGTTTGCCTGAAACAGCAAATGAAAAGTTTCCGTTCGATTTTTCCCATCGCTCGAATATTCGCGGTCGCCCGTTACAAGAAAAGTGCCATCGCTTTGAACATCAGAAATGTAAACGCTGCGGCAAGTTTTTAAAATGTCGTAACCATTTACAGTAAAACGAATTAAATGCGATGAATGTGTGCGAACAGAACTTTGAGAGGCAGAAACTTTTTCTGTGCTTTTTGATTCTTGCACTTTTTGATTCGAATTTTGCTCTGCATTTTGCTTTTGCGTCTGATTTTTTAGGTTTTCAATTTCCGACAAAACTTGTTGCAAAAGTTTGTTTGTTTGATTTGAAGAATCGCCTAAAATGTTTTCGTTTAGCGCATTTAACTGACTTGTTGCATTTGACCCTAAGAGTGAACTTAAAATGTCGCTTGTTCCAAAAGTTTGAATGTCGTTTGCGGTAAGATTAAAAAGCGACTGGGACAATTGTGCCGTAGCGGACGCAGAATTTTCCGTTTTTTCGCTTAAATTTTTTGCTTCAGATGAGGAAGTTGCATTTTGCGACTTTTTCCCTTGATAAAACATCGATTCGCTAGAACGCGGATTGTAAAATCCCCCGCCTAAAGTTGGCGAAGAAATTGATGGCATTTCGGGAGCAGAAATTGTTGGGGCAGACACCTGTGCCGTTAAATCTAATGCGCAAAGTGCAAAAATGCTGATTCCAAAATACGATTTTCTAAAGATTCGCAAGGCTTTCCTCCACATATTCAAGGCGATGGGTAAGTTCATCTATTGTTTTTGTAAGACGTTGCTTTTCTTTTTCTAGTTTTGTCCTTTGGTCAACATCCTTTGTCTTACGTTTCATCATTGCAATAACGCTGTCAGGACTTTTTCCCTGTTTAAGCGCGTCTTGCACTTTTGCTCGTTCATCTGGTTTTTTAATTGAAGCCATGATTTTCATATTGTCATAGCCTAATTCCGCATCTTCTTCTGGCAAAGTTCCAATTTGCGCTACAGTTTTTGCCGTTGTTCGCGGCAGTTGCAAAACGCGGTCAAGGTAATCTTCGTAGCGAACATTTGCCTGTTCGCAAAGTCCGTGCGCTTTTATTAGACATTTGCCAAATTCCTGCATTAAAATGCCATTTGGTTTTATGTATTTTTCCCGAATTTCGCGAGTTAATTCTTCAAGCTCAGGAGAAACGCTAAGGTCAATTTTGTAATAGCCTTTTTGTTCGGCAATTTCCAAAAGTGCGTGAAACTTTGCCCAAAAGTAATTTGTGTGACTGCGTTTTTGATGTGGAGGTTCGCGCCCGCCATTTTTAACAATTTCTTCTTCATTTATAAGATGATGTGTGTATTCGTGAATTGCCGTGTAAATCAGTTGAGTTTCAGTTTTAAAATTCTTATTGTGGAGAATGATTTCTCTTGAATCTGGCTTGTAAAGTCCGTTTACACGCTTACTTTCTTTTCCGCTTTGTGTAACAGTGAATTCTAATTCCGACTCCTGAATGTCAAGGAGCATTTCTTTTATTTTTTCATTATCCAATTTTTCCCACCCCTAATTTAAGAAACCCATTGCGCCTAACAATAGGCTTGCTGCAACAGTTGCCGCCGTTTCGGTGCGCAAAACTCTAATCCCCATTGAAAGTCTACTGTACCCGAATTTGTCAAAAAGTTCTAGCTCTTTTTGTGTCCAGCCACGTTCACTTCCAATCGCTGCTACTGCCTTAAAATTATCTGAAATTGGACTTTTTATTTGTTCTTTTATAAAATCATTGATTCCCGCATTTGGACGGGCATTTTCTAACACTGCACAAAGCGAATCGGCATTATTTTTTTTAACAGCCGTCAAACATTCGCAAAGTGAACTGTAAATATACAAATCAGGAACGTGTGTTCCCGCCGCCTGAATTGTACCTTCGAGCAACATTTTTTTTCCAGCCTCTGGCGTTGCAAGTTCAGAGTTCAAATAGGATTTTTCGCCTAATTCCGTTGCGGTAAGATAAATCCGCCTTACCCCCAAGCCCGCCATGTCGCGCAAAAGGCGTTTTAGCTGAATTGGACGCGGAAATCCAACAATCATTTCTAGCGGATAAAGCGGTTTTCCATTTCCTGTTGGAGTAAAAGAAAATTCTAACTCGCCAGTTTGAGTGTTAATTGCGGTAATTGTCGCAATTCCAGAACACCCATTTATTATTCCCGCTGAAAACGATTCGGATTCCTTTTTGTGAAGGATTTTTATGATGTGCTGCGCTCGCTCATCCTTCAGGGACAAAGGTTTTTGAATTTCCTGCGGTGTAAACAAACAGATATTCATCTTTACTATTCGCGTAAAAATCCCAAAAAAGCCCTTAAAATCGCGACTTTTAGAGCTTTTTTAGAAAACTTTATGGCCTTTGCGGGAATCGAACTCGCAACCTACAGCTTAGGAGGCTGTCGCTCTATCCAATTGAGCTAAAAGACCAAAATAAAACAAATAAATTTTGCGCATTCGGGGGAAAAATCCCCCAAATTTTTAAAGGTTTTCCTTATTTATTATCTTTTGC